>JBPCJI010000163.1:0-7224 GCA_051005475.1 Thermoleophilaceae bacterium | reverse complement strand
GGGAAGAGGAGGCGCCCGGGCTCCGTCAGCGCCGGATACACGCCGGCGCCCGAGTCGCGCGGCGGCTCGGCGCCGGTCCCGATCTCCTCGACCGTCCGCAACGCCGGGTAGACGCCGTCCTCGGAGGTCCCGACCACGGCGGCGCGGGATCCCGGTCGGCTCTCGCCGTCGAAGTCCGGCAGCCTGGCGAACACCAGGGCCACCGCGGCTGCGAGCACTAGCACGACGGCTGCGGCTGAGACGGCGGCGCTCACGACCCCTGGAACGGTACGGATACGCGCCGCCCCCCGCCGCGGTCCGCTGCGTGCCTACCGCACGAGCCCGCGGGCGCGGAGATCCCGCAGCGCACCGTCGCCGCGCTCCTCGACGCTCTGGCACGCCACCCACGCCGCCAACTGCGGGAGGCCGTCATCCAGGCTTCGCTCGGCCTCGAAGCCCAGCAACTCGCGCGCGCGAGCCACCTCGGCAAAGCAGTGGCGGATGTCCCCCACGCGGAACTCGCCGGTCACCTCCGGCTCGATGTCCGATCCCAGGGCGACCGCCAGTCGTCTCGCCAGGTCGAAGATCGTGGTCCTTCCTCCGCCGGCCACGTTGATGGCGTGGCCCGCGGCCGCGCGCGCCCCCATCGCGGATCTCGTGGCGCGAACCACGTCGGCCACGTGGACGAGGTCACGAAT
Organism: Thermoleophilaceae bacterium; assembly: GCA_051005475.1. Lineage (GTDB taxonomy): Bacteria > Actinomycetota > Thermoleophilia > Solirubrobacterales > Thermoleophilaceae > JAAYBF01. Next base: position 6,547 of record JBPCJI010000163.1, on the reverse strand, counting down.
CTGCCCGCCATCCTCGAACACGATCGGCCGCCGACCCGCGAGCAGGCGCGAGGCGAAGATCGCCGCGACACCCGTGTAGGGGTTGCCGAGAGCCTGTCGTGTGCCGTAGATCCCCAGGTAGCGCAGGGCCACGGTCTCGACGCCGTAGGCGCGGCCGAGCACGAGCACGAGCTCCTCCTGGTCGCGCTTGGTGATCCCGTACACGCTGGTCGGGCGCAGCGGGCTGTCCTCGGCGGTGGGCACCGGCTCGAGCTCACCCCTGCAGCTTCCACAGAGCGGCTCCCACTGGCGGCGGCGCAGGCGCTCGGGCGATCGCACCGCCGCTGCGGTGCTGCCATGCTCCGGGCAGGCGTAGGCGCCCTCACCGTAGACCACCATGGAAGAGGCCGACACCACGCGGCGGATCTGTTCGCGCCGTTCGATCACCGCCTCCATCAACGTAGCCGTGCCGCCGCAGTTGGCGTCCACCGCCCGCCGCACGTTGACCATCGACTCCCCGTTTCCGACCACGCCGCCGAGATGGAAGACTCGGTCGACGCCCTCGAGCGCGCGGTCGACAGCGGCGCGGTCGCGCAGGTCGCCCACGATCAGCTCGGCCTCCGGGTCGAGGTATGGCGGCGGCGCTCCGCCGCGGTGGGCGAGCGGGTCGAGGTTGTCCAGGACGCGCACGCTCTCGCCCGCGCCGAGCAGCGCGTCCACGAGGTGCGAGCCCACGAAGCCCGCGCCACCGGTTACCAGGACGCCGCTCACCAGGTCGTGTAGAACAGCAGTTCGGTTGCGAGGGCCTGCAGTGCCAGGGCGCCCGCGACGATCGGCAGGCGCCGGGCGGGCAGCGCGGTCGCGGCCGCGATGCAGGCGAGCGGCACCAGGAACAGGTAGATTCGCTCGGTCTCCGCCTTCGTGAACCCGAGCGTCGCGGCGGTGGCGAGCACCGCGAACAGGGCGATCGCCACGGTGTCCCGTGCAGCGAGTGCGCGCAGTGCCAGCCACGCGATCGGGAGCCCCGCGGCAACCAGGAAGGCCACTGGTGAGCCGAGTACCCAGAACGCGTAGGGGCGGGTGGAAGCGATTCCCTCGCGGTAGACGCTCTCCGTCGAGCGCAGGGCCCCGAGCGGGTCGAATCCGGTGGCCAGATGCAGCATGCCGTAGATGGCGAGCAGCGCGGCGGCGCAGCCCGCTGACAGCGCGAGCGCGCGACGCTTCCCGTCGCGGCGCCACGCCACGATTGCCGCGAAGGCGCCTACGGCGAGATTCGCGTAGGAGAAGAAGGAGGCAAGGGCGAGCGCCGGCGGGCCCAGTGCGCGGGCGGCCCGGCGGTGGGCAAGAAGCGCCGCGGCGGCCACCAGCGCGAGGGTGGCGTACAGCGCATCGGCCGACGTGGCGCCGTGCAGCACGGCAGAGGGAGCGAACAGGTAGAGGATCGTCGCCACGCGTGCCCGGGACTCGTCGAGCACGCTCCGGGCGAGCACGTAGGTGAGTGGCACCGACAGAACCCCCACGCCGATCGTCAGGGTGGCCATGCCCTGGGCGGTGTCGATCCCGAGCAGATGCAGCCCGAGAAGCAGCCCCGGCGGATGCCCCACGGCGTGAACAGGCAGCGAGGTCCCGATCTCGGCAAAGGTGTCGAGAAAGAAGCGGGCCCCGAAGTCGAATGCCGGCAGCGCGGGAAGGTACTCGTTGGAGGCCTCGAGCTCCGGCACGCGGTAGACCGAGTACCAGCCGTCGATCCCGCCGCGCGCGGCGGCGAGCCCCAGCCGCAACACGAGCCCCAGGCCCAGCACCGCGCCGGCAAACCGAGCCGGGGAGAGCGAGGGCGAGCGAAGCCGAGGCACTGCGGCCACAGTGGCCGCGAGCAGCGCCGCCGCCACGAGCGCCGCTGGCCCGGCCCTTGGCTGCCAGTCATAGAGAAAGGGGGGGAGCGCGGTCCCGAGGTTCTCGCCGGCGGCTGTGGCGGTCAACCCCCACGCCACCGTGGCCGCGATGACCGCCATTCCGAGCAGCGGGACGCCAAGCCCGCGCATCTGCGCGACTCTGGACTCGCCGATCTGAGCCGTGCCCGCCTCCACCGTCCGACGAGGTTAGGGCGCCACGGCCCCATGGTGGCGGCGATCGGAGCCCCGTTCGGGTTCTGTAAGGGCTTGGACGTAGGGTTCGACACGTGGCGGAGGTCCACACGATCCTGCCGGTGCTGGACGAGGCCGAGGCGCTCCCCTGGGTGCTCGGTCGGATGCCCGCGGGCCACGTGCCGTTGGTGGTGGACAACGGCTCGCGCGACGGGTCCGCGGAGCTGGCCATGCGGCTTGGCGCAAGGGTGGTCCACGAGCGGAAGCTCGGCTTCGGCGCCGCCTGCTTCGCCGGCCTGAAGGCCGCCGAGACCGAGGTGGTCTGCTTCATGGACTGCGACGGGTCACTCGATCCACGCGAGCTGCCCAGCGTCACCGAACCGGTGAGCGCCGGCCGGGCGGATCTCGTGCTCGGGGCCCGCCGGGCCGAGCCGGGGGCCTGGCAGGCGCACGCTCGCATCGCCAACCGCGCCCTCGCGCTCGAGCTGCGCCGGCGCAGCGGGCTGCGGCTGCGCGACCTCGGCCCGATGCGCTCGGCTCGGTGCGAAGCGCTGCTGGAGCTGTCGATTCGCGACCGCCGCTGCGGCTGGCCGCTCGAGATGGTGCTGTTGGCGGCATCCGCCGGGTGGCGCGTGCAGGAGGTCGAGGTGAGCTACCGCGCCCGCGCGGGCCGCTCCAAGGTCACCGGCACGCTGCGCGGCACCGCGCGCACCGTTCGCGACATGGCGGTGGCGCTGCGGTGAGCCTGGCCACGCTGATCGTGATCGCCAAGGCCCCGATGCCCGGGCTCTCGAAGACCCGCCTGTGCCCTCCCTGCACGCCGGAGCAGGCGGCGGAGTTGGCGGAGGCGGCCCTCGGCGACACCCTGGCGGCCGTGGCTGGCACTCGGGCCCTTCGCCGCCTTGTGGCGCTCGAGGGTGAAGCGGGCCGGTGGCTGCCCCCCGGCTTCCGCGTGATTCCCCAACGCGGCGACGGCCTTGAGCAGCGTTTGGACGCGGCCTTCCAGGACAGCGGGGGACCGGCGTTCCTGGTGGCCATGGACACGCCCCAGCTCACGCCCGAGCTCCTGGGCTTCGCTCTGGCCCGGCTCGAGGCTCCCGGCACCGACGCCGTGCTGGGACCGACCCGTGACGGCGGCTACTGGGGAATCGGCCTTCGCCGGCCGGACCCGGCGGTCTTCGCCGGCGTGCCGATGTCGAGCCGCGCCACACAGGCTGCCCAGTTGGAGCGCCTGCGCGCTCTCGGGCTGCAAACGGCGCTGCTGCCCGCCCTCACCGACGTGGACACGATCGCCGAGGCACGGGCTGTGGCGCGCCTGGCGCCGCGCACCCGCTTCGCCGCGGCGCTGCGGGCCTCAGGGCACGCGGCCGATGACCATCAGGCCGTGACCGAAGCCGCCGCCTGAGCGGGGCTCGAGTGCCCAGACCGCCCGGGCGAGGCCCGCCGGGTCGCTGCTCCAGGTCGCGATCAGCCGGCGCCGGCGCGCAGCGAGCGCGTGGTGGACCGGCACGTGAGCACCGAGTTGGTAGGGGATCACGCGTGATGGACCGGGGTTTGTATCCCTAGTCCGGACCACTCGAGCGAGTGCAGCCCGAGCGCCTCGAGTGCCACGATCGATGCGGCGGCGAGGAGGCCGGGCAGGAGGCGGGCGAAGAACCCGGTCTCGAGCGCCTCGCGCATCCTGTCGTGGCCCTGAACCGCGTATGCGCCGACGGCGCGCTCTTCCGGTGTCATGGTGGGTTAACCTAGAGGCGGGCACCGCCCAGAGGGAGGGCTGAGGGCAAACCGTAAGGAAAGCCGAAAGCTCGCTCGTGTCCAATTCCGTGAGTGTCCGCGCCCTGCCAGCCGTCGGTATCGCCGCTCTGTCGATCGTCGGCTGCGGCGGTTCAGGCGACGGGCTCGCGCCCGCCGCCGAGCCCGCGAAGTCACCGCCGCTCGAGCGGCGTCCCGCCGGCCGGGTGATCGCGATCGGCCACAAGCCGGAGGGGCTTGCGCTGGATCCACGCACGCGTCTGCTCGCCGTTGGCCTGACCGATCCCGACCGGCTGGCGCTCGTCGATATCGACAGCGCCAAGATCGTGCGGCGCATACGCCTGCCCGCCGCACCGCGCCACCTGCGGCTGGCGCGTCCCGGCGGCCCCGTGCTCGTGCCGGCCGAGAAGTCAGACCAGATCGTGGCGGTCTCGCTGCCCGGCGGCCGCGCCCGTGCCACGAGCGTGGGGCGCCAGCCCCACGACGCGGACTCCGACGGCGGCGAGCGGCTGTTCGTCGGCGACGAGGGAGGGAACACGCTCTCTGTCGTCAGTCACGGGCGGCCACTCCGGCGGCTCCCGGCCCCGGTGCAGCCGGGGGGCGTGGTCACCACCGGCGACTCGCGGCGGGTGGCGGTCGTGGGGGTCAGCGAACGGGCGCTCGAGCTCTTCGACACGCGCAGCCTGCGCAGCCTGGGAAAGATCGACGTAGGCGTGGGTCCCACGCATGTGGAGGCCCTCGGCGGAAGGCTGTTCGTGGTGGACACGCGGGGTGGCGGGCTGCTGGAGGTACGCACCGAGCCGAAGCTGCGCATCCGCCGGCGCACCGCGCTGGCCGGCGCGCCCTACGGGATCGCCGTCGACCCGGGCCGGAGACGGTTCTGGGTCACCCTCACAGAGACCAACCAACTCGTCGAGCTCACGACCGGCCGTCGCCTGCGGCGCTTTCCCACCGTGCGCCAGCCCAACAGCGTGGCCGTGGACCCGGTCACCGGGCGGGTCTTCGTGGCGAGCCGTAAGGATGGGACGCTCCAGATCATCGACCCGAAGCCCCTGGGATGAGGCATCCGGTCCGGGGCAGGACAGGAGACCAATGAGCGAACGGACCTTCGATGTCATCGTGATCGGCGCCGGCCCCGCGGGAGAGGTGTGCGCGGGCCGGCTTGCCGAGGGAGGGCTCTCCGTGGCCCTGGTGGAGCCGGAGCTCGTAGGCGGCGAGTGCTCGTTCTACGCCTGCATGCCCTCGAAGGCGCTACTGCGCCCAGGGGAGGCGCTGGCCGAGCTGCGGCGCGTACCGGGCGCCGCCGAGGCGCTCACCGGAGAGCTCGACGTCCGGGCGGTCCTGTCCCGCCGCGACGAGGTGATCCACGACCTGGACGACTCCGGTCAGCTTCCGTGGCTCGAGGACCGGGGCATCGAGCTCGTGCGCGAGCATGGGCGCCTGGACGGCGAGCGGCGCGTGAGGGCGGGTGACCAGCTGCTGCTCGCCGACAGGGCGGTCGTGGTGGCCACCGGCAGCGGCGCGCTGATCCCGCCGATCGACGGCCTGCGCGAGGCGAAGCCCTGGACCAACAGGGAGATCACCACCGCGAAGGAGGTGCCGGGGAGGCTCGCGATCCTCGGTGGAGGAGTCGTCGGAGTGGAGATGGCGCAGGCGTGGCGCACCCTTGGGGCACAGGTCACCCTGATCGAGGGAATGGACCGCCTGATCGGACGAGAGGAGCCGTTTGCGAGCGAGGAGGTGGGCGAGTCCCTGCGCGAGGGTGGGGTGGACCTCTGGCTCGGGTCGAGGGCGACCCGGGTAGGACGGGACGGAGGTGAGGTCACGATCGAGCTCGAGGCGGGTCCGGCGGTGCTGGCCGACGAGCTGGTCGTGGCGATCGGGCGCCGCCCCCACACCGATGACCTCGGCGTGGACAGCGTGGGCCTCGAGCCCGGCGAGTCGATCGAGGTGGACGACCGGATGCGCGCCGGCGCCGTGGAGGGCGAGTGGCTCTACGCGATCGGCGACGTGAACGGCCGCGCGCTGCTGACCCACATGGGCAAGTACCAGGCCCGCGCCGCGGCAGATGTGATCCTCGGGAAGGACGCGAAGGTCACCGAGGACGGGCCCGTCTCCCCACGCGTGATCTTCACCGATCCCCAGGTGGCGGCGGTGGGGCACACGCTGCAGAGCGCCGGCGAGGCCGGGCTGAACGTGCGGGCGGTCGACGGGATCACCTCGGGCAACGCGGGCGGGAGCTTCTACGGACGCAACGCCGCCGGCACCACACGGCTCGTGGTCGACGAGGACCGGCGAGTGCTCGCCGGTGCCACCTTCACCGGCGCCGAGGTGGCCGAGTTCCTCCACGCCGCGACGATCGCCGTCGTGGGAGAGGTGCCGCTGGAGCGCCTGTGGCACGCCGTCCCCTCATTCCCCACCCGCAGCGAGGTGTGGCTCGATCTGCTCGAGGAGTACGGGCTCTAGTGGACCGTCCTCCGATTTCGCCCGAGCTTGTCGGACGGTCCACGGCGTGAGCGACCCCCGCCGACCCCCGTCCCCGCCGGTGCCCGATGCCGGCCCGTTCAGGGCCGACTTCTGGCGCAGCCGCTGGCATGAGCCAGGGCTCTCGCAGAGGTCCGCGCCGCCCGCCCCGTGCCTCAGCAGGGCCAGCGCGCGCCGTCCCGATTGCGGTCGAGGCGGCCGTCGAGGCCCCAGACCATGCCGCTGGCGACGAAGGCGAGAATCAGGGG
>JBPCJI010000162.1:0-7645 GCA_051005475.1 Thermoleophilaceae bacterium | reverse complement strand
AGATCCGCGCCGTAGAAGCGCTTCGTGAACCTCAGCACGGCGCCATCCCCGTCCCGGCGAACCTCGTCGACGATCGGGCGCACGTCGTCCTCCACGTCGCGCGCCGCGGGGACGAGCGCGCGGATCTCCGCGGCGGTGACATCGGGACCGAGCTCGGTGATCCTCACGCGGGCCCCTCCCGGATGCGCTCCACGAGCGCGTCCATCTCCGCGGCCTTCAGCTTGTGCGCAACGGGGTTGGCGATCAGTCGCGCCGTGCAGGTAACGATCTCCTCGAGCACCTCCAACCCATTCTCGCGCAGGGTGGTGCCGGTGGCGGTAAGGTCCACGATGCCGTCGACCAGCCCGGTCAGCGGGGCCAGCTCCACCGAGCCCTTGACGGCCACGATCTCCGCCTGCCTGCCGGTCTCGGCGAAGTGCTGGGAGGCCACGCGCGGGTACTTGGTGGCCACGCGCATCCGGCCGAGCCGTCGCAGGGACTCGGCGAGCGCGTCGTCACCCCTGCGCGCCGCAACGACCATCTCACACCTCCCGTAGCCCAGGTCGAGCAGCTCGTAGACCTCCCGGTCTGGCTGCTCGAGCAGCACGTCCTTGCCCGTGATGCCGATGTCCGCGGCGCCGTGCTCCACGTAGATCGGGACGTCGCTGGGTCGCATGGTCACGATGCCGGCATCCTCGAAGAGCAGCTTGCGGTCGTTCTCGCGCACCTCGGCCGTGCTCACCCCCAACCGGTCGAGCAGATCGAGCGTGTCCGCGAAGAGGGCGCCCCGGGGCACCGCGATCGTGAGCTTGTGCCTCACCTGAGCCGCTCCTCAGCCGCCTGGGCGATGTGCACCCGCTGGACGTCGAGCGCCAATCCGCAACCGGGGCGCGAGGCGCCGAAGCGGCCGATCAGGTCGTCGTAGCGGCCCCCGCCGCCGAGCGTGAAGCCCACGACTGGGTCATAGACCTCGTACACCGCGCCGGTGTAGTAGCCAAGCGCCCGTACGAGCCCGAGATCGAGGATCACCCGGTCGGCCACGCCACGGTCGGCGAGCGCGGCATGAAGGGTCCGCAGGCCGTCGAGAGCCTCGCCGGCAGGGCCGACCAGGCCGTCGAGGACCTCGGGCCCGCCGCGCAGTGCCGGAAGGCGAATGAGCAGGTCGCGGGCATCGGTGGCCAGATTCAACTCCTCCACGAGCAGCTCGAGGCCGACGAGGTCCCTCATGGAGAGCCGCTCCAGCAGGGCATGGTGGCGGTCTGCCGGGACATCGAGCCGGGAGAGGAGGGTGCGGTAGAGAGCGCCGTCGCCGAGCCCGATCCGATGGCGCGCGAGACCCGCCTCGTCGAGCGCCGAGAGCGTCAGCTCGATCACCTCGGCCTCACCGTCTGCCCCCGGCACCCCGATCAGCTCGAGGCCGCACTGCAGGAACTCGCTCTGCCGGCCGGTGCCGTGGCCGACCGCGCGATAGGCGTGCGCGATGTAGCACAGGCGCAGCGGCGCGCTGCCGCCGGGTAGCCGCGTGGCCACGAGGCGGGCGATCGGGATCGTCATGTCAGACCGCAGCGCAACCACCTGGCCCTGCTCGTCGAACATCCGGTACCCGGCGCCGGCCGAGGCCTCGTCGCCGGTTCGCAGGACGTCCTCGTACTCCAGCAGCGGCGTCCACACCTCGCCGTAGCCGGCGCCCGCGAAGGCGCCGCGCAAACGCTCGGTGATCGAGCGCAGTTCGAACATCTCGTCGGGCAGCACGTCGCGCGTGCCCGGTGGGATCGGATGCATCACGGCGCGCTCCTTGCCGGCGCCCGCCGGCGCCTAGAACGGAAGGGACTCACCGTGCGGCGTGAGTCCCTAGGGTCTATCCCGCGCGGGCACCCGCTCGATGCGCGCCCCGAGCGCACGAAGGCGCTCGTCGATCCGCTCGTAGCCGCGGTCGATCTGGCGGATGTTCCCGATCTCCGACCTGCCCTCGGCGCACAGCGCCGCGATGAGCATCGCCATCCCGGCCCGGATGTCGGGGCTCTCCATGCGCTCGCCGTGAAGCCGGCTCGGGCCGCTCACGACCGCGCGGTGCGGATCGCAGAGCAGGACCCGAGCGCCCATGGACACGAGCTTGTCCACGAAGAAAAGGCGGTTCTCGAACATCTTCTCGAAGATCAGCACCATGCCCTCGGACTGGGTGGCCAGCGCGAGGGCGATGCTCGTCAGGTCCGCCGGGAAGGCCGGCCAGGGCCCGTCCTCGATCTTCGAGATCGCGTCGCCCTCATCGTCCTTCACCCGCAGGCGTTGCCCGGCCGGCACCACGACGTCGTTCCCGTCGAGCTCGATCTGGCATCCGAGCCGTGCGAAGGCCAGCCGCGTCATGCGAAGGTCATCGGCCACCACATCGCGGATCCGCAGCTCGCCACCCGTGCAGGCCGCGAGCGCGATGAAGCTCCCGACCTCGATGTAGTCCGGCCCGATCGTGTAGTCGGCCCCGCCGAGGCTGTCCGCCCCGTGGACGATCAAGACATTCGAGCCGATTCCCTCGATCCGCGCGCCCATCTGCAGCAACAGGCGGGCAAGGTCCTGCACGTGGGGCTCGGACGCGGCATTGTGGATCACGGTCGATCCCGGCGTGAGCGCCGCGGCCATCAGAGCGTTTTCGGTGGCCACCACCGACGGCTCGTCCAGGAAGAAGCCACACGCCCGCAGGCCGAGCGGCGCCGAGAGCCGGTATGAGCGATCCGCCTCCACCTGCGCCCCGAGCGCACGGAAGGCGTCGAGGTGCGGGTCGAGCCGGCGGCGGCCGATCACGTCTCCCCCCGGTGGGGGCATCGTGGCCGCTCCGAAGCGCGCGAGCAGTGGCCCGGCCAGCAGGAACGAAGCGCGAATCCGTTCAGAGAGCTCAGGGTCGACCTCGGTGGCAGTCACGTCCGCGGCGCACAGGGCCACGACGTTGTCCTCCCGCCACTCGGCGGTCGCGCCGAGACCCCGCAGCAGGTCGATCATCGCCCCCACGTCCCGGATCCGCGGGACGTTGCGCAGCACGACCTCCTCCTCGGTCAGGAGCGTGGCCGCAAGCGCGGGCAGCGCCGCGTTCTTGTTGCCCGCCGGGACGATTGTCCCGGACAGCGGCTGGCCACCTTCGATGATGAACTTCTCCATAGTGCGTCCTGTACCTGGGTCGAGGACCTCGAACGGCTCCGAGAGGGTATCGAAGGGCATCTGAGCGGATGTTTCGTTTCAGACAGGGGATAACCTCCCGCTGTGGCCTCACCCACCCGCGACGAGGCCTGGGAGCTGTTCTGCGAGTGGACCACCTCCGAGTCGCTGCGCAAGCACGTGCTCGCTGTCGAGGCCGCGATGCGCGCCTACGCCAAGAAGTACGGTGGGGACGAGGAGCTCTGGGCCGCCACGGCCATTCTCCACGACCTTGACTACGAGCGCCACCCGGACCTCGACACCGGCCACCCGCGCATCGCCCTCGAACTGTTCGAGAAGAAGGGGTACCCGCCGGAGCTGGTGGACGCGGTTGCCGGACACGCCGAGCGGCTGGGGGTACCGCGTGAGACGCAGATGGCCAAGGCGCTCTACGCGGTGGACGAGCTGAGCGGCTTCATCGCCGCCTGCGCACTCGTGCGGCCGACGGGCATCGAGGGGATGAAGCCCAAATCGGTCAAGAAGAAGCTGGGACAGGCGAGCTTCGCCGCGGCGGTCGACCGGGAGGAAGTGCGCCGCGGCGCCGAGCAGCTCGGCGAGGGCTTCGACGAGCACCTGGAGCTCGTGATCTCGGCGATGGCGCGGCACAGCGACGAGCTGGGCCTCGGCCCTCGCGCCTGAGCTCCGCTGGGGACAGTCCGAGGGACCATCGCGCCGGGCCCGCTCACCGCCAGCGTCCCCCGGCATTCGCCCACGCGGCCAGATGGTCCACAGAGCAGAAGCCGTCAGCGATCCGGTGCTCGCCACGGTGGCGCAGCAGGAGCAGCCGGACCTCGCCGAGCGGAGCCTCGCAGCGGGCGCAGCGGGCGCGCGCCTCGGCCCGGTCGGGCGCCTCCTCGGGGCTGCCGGCCTCCCAGTGAGGCCCCTGCATAGCCCATGGCACGACGTGCTCGAGTCGGCAGAAGACCGCCCGGCGCTCGCCCGGCTGCTCTCCGAGCCGGTAGCCGTCCCCCACCTCGACCTCGCGGCCACACCAGCTGCAGTGCGGGGATTCACGCACGGTGGTGAGCGTACCGCCGCCGGGCCTGCGGCCCCCGAATTGGCTCCCTGCCACAATGCTCGGCCGGCGGCGCGCGTCTGCGCGACTTTCGGCCCCGGTCCCGGTTCAGACGAGTACCCCGCAAGGGCCCTTCCCATGGCTTCCTCCACCGCACACGAGAGTTTCACTGCGCCGGCTCGGCTGCGGGCGCTCACCCGCAGCCAGTGGCGGATCGGCGTGCGGGCCCTCGCCCCCGCCCTGTCACGGGTCGGCGCGCGAAAGCTCCTGGGAGCGCTCGTGGCACTCGCAACGCTTTCGCCTGCGCCTGCAGCCCTGGCCGATCGGAGCGCCGAGGTCTCGATCATGGACGATCAGCTCCTGATCGGAGCCTCCCAGGCGAAGGTCGACCGCCACATGTCCACCTTTCGCAGCCTCGGCGTGGACCGGCTCAGGGTCTCGGCCTTCTGGAACCAGGTCGCGCCGGCCAACATGTCCCGCACCAAGCCCGTCCAATTTAACGGCGCGAACATGCGCGATCCCCGCTACAACTGGCTTTTCCTCGATCGCATCATCTCCTCGGCCGCGCGCCACCGGCTCAGGGTCATGGTCTCGATCACAACCCCGGCGCCCATCTGGGCCACGGGCAGGAGCAGAAGGCCCAACCCGCTCTGGAAGCCCAGCGCGAACGAGTTTGGGGCCTTCGCGGCGGCGGTCGTCAGCCGCTACGGGGCGGTCGTGGACCACTGGGGGATTTCGAATGAGCCCAATCAGGGCGGCTGGCTGCAGCCCCAGAGCGACCGCACGGGGCTCGTGGCACCGCATCTCTACCGCGCCCTGGTCCACGCCGCCTATCCGCGCATCAAAAGCCTGGACCCGACCTCGGTCGCGCTCGTGGGCGAGCTGGCCTCCAGCGGCCGCCGGGGGCGCGGGGCGCGCACACCGATACGACCGCTCAGATTTCTGCGCGAGATGTCATGCCGCAACGCCCGCTACAGACCGATCCGCACGGGGCGCTGCAAGAACTTCAAGCCGGTCCCGATCGACGCCCTGGGCCACCACCCGTACCAGTTCTTCCTCCCGCCGACCCGCCCCTCGCTCAGCCCCGACGACGCCGCCATTGGCGACAGCCGGCGCCTGGCGCGGGTCCTCGACCGGCTGGTGGCCCGCGGCGCCCTCGCCCCCGGCCGCGGTCGGCGACTGAGCCTCTTCTACACCGAGTTCGGCTACCAGACCAACCCGCCAGACCCGTTCGCAGGCGTCAGGCTCAGCACCCAGTCCCGCTACATCCAGGAGGCCGCCTACGTGGCCTGGCGCAGCCCTCGGGTGCGGTCGCTGAACCAGTTCCGGCTCACCGACGGGGCCCTCGACGGGTCGGGGATCAATCGCTTCCGGGAGTTCCAGAGCGGCCTCGCCTTTCGCGCCGGGCGCAAGAAACCCGCATACCGAGTCTTTCCCCACCCGTTTGTGATCAGCGGGAACCGCTTCTGGGGCCACGTCCGGCGCGGCGGGAGCCACACGGTGCGCGTACAGCGCAGCGCGAGCCGCGGCGGGCGCTTTGCCACTCTCGCCCAGGTGATCACCAGCGATCGCGGCTACTTCAGCTTCCGCCTCCCCGGCCGGCAGCCCGGTTACTACCGCTACGTGTACACCGACGGGCCGCGGGGCACCTCGGGCACCATCCGGGTCTCGCGCTGAGTTGGCTGAATCGCCTCCCGTAGCGAGCTCAATCGCCGCCGATGCAAGAGATCGTTCAACGCCGGGCGTTCCGTCCGCCCCGCCCTCTAACTTTGCGAACATATGTTCCTATCGCTCACCCAGCGGCTCGGTTTCCGGGCGATCGACCGGCTCGGCCTGCTGGTGGAGCTATCGACGCTCGGCGAGTACGGACTCGGCCCTGACGGCGTCGTTGCCCTCGGCCCTGCCGATGAACGGGTAGGCCCGACGCCTTCCAGGCCCTCGCCGATCGCCCCCCGCGCGCGCGAGGATTGCCCCCACCGCGGCCGCTTCACGCGGGTCGGCGGCGGCACAGCTCGTCTCTGAACCAGTCGACGGGCTCCGGGTTCTTGCCCGCCGTCGAGCCGTCGAGCTCCACGAAGCGCAGGAAGAGCGACGGGTCCGCGACCCTTTCGAGCATGGTGACGAAGGCGTGCTCGTCGAGCGCGCCCGTTCGGCCGAGCCTGCGCCAGATCTCGTAGGGCCGGTCGTGCTCCTCGATCGTCGAAAGCAGCCGCTCATCATCCGTGTAGCGCTCCGCGAAGAGCCGGGCGCGCGCCGCATGGTCGTTCGGACCGGCCGCAGGCAACTGTCCACCGACCTCGAACTTGAGCGAGTCATGGACGAGCGCCAGAAAGCGGAGCTCCCGCCGCCGCGCACCGCTCTCGCCCCACTCGTCGATCGTGCGGAGCAGGTCGGCCACGTGTGCTCCGACCGAGCCCTCCGGATGGCCCCGCCGCGGAACCCCCCACGCCCATCCCTCCAGCAGGACGGGGTCGCGGGCAAGTCGCCGCTCCAGCTCGCTCTCCGGCGTGAAGCCGGGAACGACCGGCTGCTGCGCCGGCTTGCGGCCGCCCGCCAGGCTGCAGTCCTCTCCCGTCAGTCGATTCGCTCGACGGACCAGCCGGCTTCGCCGCGGCCCAAGACCACAGTCACGGGGCGGTCGCCGTCGAGGGCCTCGAAGTGGGCGGTGTCCTGAGCGACGCCGGGCCGATCATCCACGAGCACGAGGTTGAGCTGGTCGAAGGTGGCCCCGGGACGCTCCCGCTCGAGCGCTGTGCGAGCCACGTCCTCCATGACCTCACGATCCCACCCCCTGTCCGCGGCCCTCGCCTGCTCCAGCGCGTGATCGGCCTCGCTGAGATGGCGCGCGTAGGCGGGCGCCGTCTCTCGCGCGCGCCGGCGCGCGCCGAGCACCCCGCCAACAAAGAACAGGATCAGCAGCGCCGCGAGGACGAGCGCGATAATTTCGAAAACGGACACGGGCGGTTCGGGAATGCTGCTGGGTAAAGGGAGGGCGGACCCCCGCGGGGGTCCGCCCGACAACTCAAGAATCCGGCGGCGACCTACTCTCCCAGGCCCTTTCAAGCCAAGTACCATCGGCGCAGAGGGGCTTAACTGCTCTGTTCGGAATGGGAAGAGGTGTTTCCCCCTCGCTAAAGCCACCGAAACGTGGCGAAACCGGCCCTCCGCCGGGCCTTCAAAACCGCACAGTTGTCCAACCACCGTCCCTCCGCCCGTTGCGCGGGCGTCTGGATGGCGACCTGGGTATCACGCCTGCGGCAGACGCCGCAGGCGACAATAATTCCGTCAAGCCCTCGAAGCATTAGTACCGGTCTGCTGAGCACGTCACCGTGCTTACACATCCGGCCTATCACCTGGTGGTCTTCCAGGGCTCTTACTCCCTCAAGGGGATGGGAGAGCTCATCTCGAGGTGGGCTTCCCGCTTAGATGCTTTCAGCGGTTATCCCATCCGGACGTAGCTAACCAGCG
>JBPCJI010000161.1:0-3194 GCA_051005475.1 Thermoleophilaceae bacterium | reverse complement strand
GCGCCCTGACCCCGGCGCCACAGATCGAGCAGGAAGTCCCCGGCCTCCCGCTCCTCGAACCACTCCGGGCCGAACCGCTCGTGCAGGCCCGCGCGCATGTGCGTCTCGAGCGCCCAGGCACGCAGGTAGCGGGCGGCGTAGAAGAACGCGTCGACGTCCGCGAGCCAGGAGCTGCGCGGCCAGTCCACGTGGACCGCGTCCGAGAGCCCTCGCGCGTAGGCCTCCTGCGCCCCGTCGGCCGGCCCGCCACCGTGGAGCTCCAGCTCGTAGGCGAGCTTTGCGGCATAGCGGCGCAGGAAGACGAGCTTCGAGGCGCGCGCATGGGCCACGATCGGCGCGGGGTCCTCGATGCCCAGCCGGCGCCCCAGCCACCCGGGGTTCGAGACGAGGTGCTCGAACAGGAACGCGAACCCCTCTGTGACCGAGTTGTCTCCCAGGTAGCGATCCTCGAAGGGCAGCTCCCGGTCCACGGATGCGTAGTGCTCGGTGTGGCCTGCCTCGTGGAAGAGCGCGGCGAAGTCCTCCCGCCCGCCCACCGGGGCGATCACGAGGTACACCTCGTCGGGCACCCGCACCGGCGCGCAGAAGGCACGTGGCGACTTCTTCGGCCGGCGCTCCATGTCGATCCTCACTCCGGGCTGGGCGGTGAGGTCGATGCCCATGCCCGCGAGCGTCTCGGTGAGCGAGGCGGCGAGCCGCTCCGGCGGAAAGCCGGCATCAAGAGCGGGTGCGCGGAAGAAGGCGGCGAGGTCAGAGCGGCGCAGGTCGCCGAAGCCGAGCCCGAGCTGAACCCGCAGCTGTGGCTCCACAAGCTCCTCGTATCCGTCCTCGGTGGCCTCGAGGAAGGCGGTGGTCTGTGCCTCCAGCGCGCGCAGGTCGATCCCCGAGAGCTCCTCGCACATGGCCGTGTAGGAGGGCCAGCCGAGCTCTTTCGCGAGGGCGTGTGAACGGTCGAGCACCTCCCGCAGCAGCGGGTTCAGCTCGGACTCGGTGAGCGCGTTGCGCGCTCGCTCCAGCTCCGCCCGGCGGCTGGGATCGGGCTCGTTGGCCTGCACCACCGCGGCGGAGCGGAACGGGACCCGCCCGCCGTCCCACTCCACCTCGAGCGCCGCCTCGCAGCGCGCGAGCTCGGCCGACTGGGATTTCGTCTCCCGCCCGAGGTGACCGTGGGCGGCGAACTCCACCAGCGCGGGCGCCGCGCCGGCCTCCCGCAATCCGTCCACGGCCTCACGGGCGAACAGGCCGCCGTGGCGGTCGTAGATCGGCTCGATCTCGAAGTCGTCCTGCTGCCCGGAGAAGTGCAGGTAGTACTCGCGGTCGAGGCTCTGGAGGAACTCCTCCGCCTCATGGCGGTATGCGGTCAGTTCGATGGCCACGCGAGCCTGCGAGCATAGAGCGATGCCCGGGACCCCCGCAGCCCAGCGCCCGAGACCCAAGCGCGGAGAGGAGCTCGAGCTCAGGATCGACTCGCTCGCCCACGGCGGGGCGGGGATCGGGCGGGCGGAGAGCTTCGTGGTCTTCGTGCGCGGCGCCGTGCCCGGCGACCGTGTGCGCGTGCGAGTGGAGAAGGCAAAACGCTCCTTTGCCGAGGCGAGCATGGTCGAGCTGCTCGAGCCGGGTCCGGACCGCATCGAGCCCCGCTCGCCGCATCCGGGAGCCCCGTGGCAGGTGCTTTCCTACGAGTGCCAGCTGGAGGAGAAGGAGCGGCAGGTCGGCGACG
The DNA here is from genome assembly GCA_051005475.1 of Thermoleophilaceae bacterium. Classification (GTDB taxonomy): domain Bacteria; phylum Actinomycetota; class Thermoleophilia; order Solirubrobacterales; family Thermoleophilaceae; genus JAAYBF01. Next base: position 1,474 of record JBPCJI010000161.1, on the reverse strand, counting down.
CCCTGACCCGGCTCGGTGGATTCGGTGACCCGCCGGTGGAGGCGATCGTGCCCGCGGTGGAGCCCTTTCGCTACCGCAACAACGTCGAGTACTCCTTCGGCAGCGCCGAGGACGGTGAGCTCACGCTCGGCTTCCATCGCGCCGGGCGCTGGGACCTGATCGACGACCTGCGGCAGGACATCCTCGCCTCCGAGCGCGTCGACGCGGTGCGGGAGGCCGCCCGGGAATGGTGCCGCGCCCAGGCTCTCACGCCATATGACCGCCGCAGCCACGACGGGTATCTGCGCAACCTCGTGGTGCGCGAGGGGCGGCGAACCGGGCAGCTCCAGGCGCGCCTCGTGACCGGCAAGGGGCCGTTCCCCGCGGATGAGCTCGCGGCGGCGCTGCCCGCCGAGAGCGTGCTCTGGACGCAGGTCGAGGGCGTGGCCGAGACCACGCGCGCCGGCAAGACCAGGACGCTCAAGGGCTCCTCCTCGCTCGAGGAGGAGCTTGCCCTCGCCGGCGAGCGCCTGCGGTTTCGGATCTCCCCGGACGCCTTCTTCCAGACCAACACCGAGATGGCCGAGCGCCTGTACGGCGCCGTGGCGGAGCTGGCGGGGCTCTCGGGTCGCGAGCGCGTGTTCGACCTCTACTGCGGCATCGGGACGATCGCGCTGGCCCTCTCCCTGAGCGCCCGCGAGGTCGTGGGCGTGGAGATGGTGGAGCGCGCCGTGGCCGACGCGATCGAGAACGCGAAGCTCAACGGGATCGATAACGCCCGCTTCTATGCAGGCGATGTGCGCACCGCCATGCGCCCGCTGATCGAGGAGGAGGGCAAGGCCGACGTGGTCGTGGTCGATCCGCCGCGCGCCGGGCTCTCGCAGAAGGTCGTGCGGCGCGTGCTCGAGACGGAGGCCCGTCGGATCGTGTACGTGTCCTGCAACCCCACCACGCTCGCGCCGAACGCCCGACAGATGGTGGACGCCGGCTACACGCTGCGAACCGTCCGGCCCGTCGACATGTTTCCCCAGACGCCCCACGTCGAATCGGTGGCCGTGCTCGACGCACCCGGCTGATCGACGCACCCGGCTGTCAGGACACAGTCACCGTCCGGTCGCGTCCCGCGCTCTTGGCTTCATAGAGGGCGCCGTCGGCGCGGTCGGTCAGCTGCCCCGGTGACTCCCCCGGCTTCCATGCCACGAGCCCAGCGGAGCACGTGAGCCCCCCGGGCGTTGCTGCGCGCACCCGCTCGACCACCGTGAGGGCGCTCTCGAGCGGGCAGGCGGGGAATGCCAGCCCGAACTCCTCGCCGCCGTAGCGGGCGAGCAGGTCGCTCGCGCGCAGGAGCCCGCCCCAGGCCCCGGCGGCCTCGCGCAGCAGCGAGTCGCCCGCCAGGTGTCCGTGCTCGTCGTTGAACGCCTTGAACCTGTCGAGGTCGAGCAGGGCCACGCAGATCGACTCGCCGGTGCGGTGCGCTCGCGCGAGCTCGCGCTCG
>JBPCJI010000160.1:0-5733 GCA_051005475.1 Thermoleophilaceae bacterium | reverse complement strand
ACCGCGAGTGGAACGGCGGAAGACGAGCACGGTCTCCGCCACGCTGTCCACGAGCCAGAGCTCCGGCAGCCCGCCGCGCTCGTACACGCTCTTCTTGACTCCCACGTCATAGCGCCACGTGCTCGACGAGCGGATCTCCACGCAGAGGTCCGGGACGCGCTCGGGGCAGCGGTTGAGGTCGGGCGGCAGGTGCTCTTCGGCGATCCAGACGAGGTCGGGGCCGTAGACGTTGAACTCGTCCATTCTGACGTCGGTGGGCATCGAGCAGATGCCCCGCCCCTGGCCGGCCTGGACCCACGCGTAGAGAGCTCCTCCGAGTCGCCACTGGAGCACCCCGTGGATCAGCTTCGGGTCATTCACGACGAGCTGCCCGTCCACAAGCTGCTTGCGATCGCCCTCGACGGTGACGGCGTAGTACTGCGCGGCGGTCATTCGGGTCGCGGTGGCGCTCATCGCTCACTGCCACGATAAGGCACGGCGCGCCGGAATCCACCCCGCCCGGCCAGCCGGAAGGCGGGACCGGGTGCGCCCCCTACGATCCATGGCGTGCCCGAGGGCGACACCATCCTGCATGCCGCGAGACGTGTGGGCGGGGTGCTTGTCGGAAGGGAGATCCTCGCGATCGAGACCCCCCAGCCGCGCCACCTCCACGAGCGCTGGCCCGAGCGGCTGGCCGGCCGCGCCGTCCGCTCGGTCGACTCACACGGCAAGCACCTGTTCCTGCGCTTCGAGGGTGACCTCACGCTGCATTCGCATCTGCGGATGGGTGGGAAGTGGGGCGTCTACCGCCACGGCGAACGGTGGCGGCGCTCACCGCGGCGTGCGTGGCTCGTGGTGCGCACAGCCGAGCACGAAGTGGTCCAGTTCGACGGGCCGGTGCTAGAGCTCATGACTGAGTCCCGCACGCGCTTTGACCAGCGGCTCGCCGCGCTCGGGCCCGACATCCTCGGCACCGAGCTCGACGAGGCACACTTCCTGCGGAGGCTGCGAGGGGACGATCCGACCCGTGGCATCGGCGAGGCGCTGCTGGACCAGCGCAATCTCGCGGGCATCGGCAACATCTGGAAGTCAGAGTCCTGCTTTGCCGCGAGGATCGATCCGTGGCGGCGGGTGGCCGAAGTGACCGACGACGAGGCCATCGAAATCATCCGCCGCGCACGCCCCCTGATGCAGGCCTCGGCCGAGCACGGCGGGGCCAGAAACACGCCCTCGGTCTACGAACGCGCCGGCAGGCCGTGTCGGCGATGCGGCACGCCCGTCCGTGCTCGTGGCCAGGGTGAGGACAACCGGACGACGTACTGGTGCCCGGGGTGTCAACGCTGATCCGCGTTGGTCACAAGGGCGCCGCCCACGTGGCACCCGGGAACACCTTCGAGAGCTTTGCGGCGGCGCTGCGCTGTGGCGTGGACATGATCGAGTTCGACGTGCTGCCCACGCCCGATGGAACGCTCGTGCTCGCACACGACCCCGCCGACGCCCGCGGGCGCCGGCCGCTCACCCTCACCGAGGGGCTCGACCACTTCGCGGGGACGGCCTACGACGGCGTCACGCTTGACGTGGACCTCAAGGTCCCCGGCTACGAGCGTGAGGTGGTCGAGGGCCTGCGCAAGCGCGGCCTCGCCGAGCGGGCGCTGATCTCCTCGACCTACCCCGAGAGCCTCGCGTTGGTCCGCGAGCTGGACCCGGCGATCGAGCGCGGCTGGTCGGTTCCCCGCGCGACGCGCGACTACACCAAGAGCCTTTTGTACGCCGTGCCCGCCTACGCGATCCTGCGCTGGTGGCGCGCCGGCCTGCCGGCACAGGCGTCGAGGGCGCTACGCCGCGGGGAGTGCGAGGCGCTGATGGCGCACCGCCTGCTCGTCAGCCGCCTGCTCGTTCAGCGCGTGCACGAGGAGGGCGGTCGCCTGTTCGTGTGGACGGTGGACGAAGGAGAGGAGATCGAGCGCCTTGAGGCCCTCGGGGTGGACGGCGTGATCACGAACGATCCGCGGCTGTTCGCCGAGTACGTCGAGTAGCGGCCGGCGCGTCAGTGCGAGATGACGCACGTGGCATCCGAGCGCCCCGCCGGGGTGCCGCCGACCACTCCCCTGTAGCCGGCCTTCGTCACGCGCCTGGCGCTCCTGAGCACCACCCACCGCCTGCTCTCTCCCCGCCTTGCGCGCCACTGATAACGCACCACGCCGCGCATCAGGAACTGCGCGCCCCGGGGGGGATCGGCGAACTGGAAGCTGAATCCCGCCTGGGTGGACAGGAGGCCTGCGCTGTCGACGCGGATCCAGGGCGAGCTGGCGCCCGTTGGCACCCAGCGCCTCTTGGAGGAGCTGTACCACTCGGCGGAGAAGTGCATGTACATACGCCGGTCTGCGCCCTGGGCGGGCATGCGGCCGCGGATGCCGATCACGTTGCGGGCATCGGCGGCGTCACAGATGTTCACGGTGGCCCAGAGGCGCTGGGCCGGGGCCGCGGGCGCGACGGCCGGTACCGCGAGCAGGGCGAGGATCACGATCGGGAGGAACCTGCGCATCTCCGTCCTCATCGGCTCTCGCCAGGATTCGCTTGAGTCCGTTGTGATGGAGTGAGCCGCCAGGCGTACTGGGGGTGTGAACGAGGCGATCGCAGAGCCTGTGCCGATAGTGGGCCGCACAACCCAGAAGGATAGCTTCGATTCGCTCTACGAGCGGACGTTTCCCAAGGTGTACGCCTATGTGGCCTCCCTGCTGCGTGACCGCTCCGCCGCCGAGGACGTGACCGCGCAGGCCTTCGAGCGCGCCTACAGAAAGCGCCGCACCTACCGGCCCTCGCGTGGGAGCCGCGAGGCTTGGGTGTTCGGGATCGCGCGCAACGCCGCGCTCGACGAGCTGCGTAAACGCAGCCGGCGTGCCCGCCTCGAGGGAGAGCCCGAGGACCTGGCCGCGCCCTCGCTCGATGACCACGCCGAGCTGGCGCTGCGCCGCGAGGCCGTGCGCGCGGCGCTCGAGACGCTCGAGGATCGCGAGCGCGAGTTGGTGGCGCTCAAGTTCATGGGCGGGCTGTCCAACTCCGAGATCGCGCGGGTGCTCGGCGTGTCGGAGTCAAGCGCGGGGACCAAGTTGCACCGGACCATCACCAAGCTGCGAGAGGCGTGCCATGACAGAAACTGAGAACACGACGACCAGGCAAGCCGACCTGCGGGCCGTGGACGACGCGCTCGGCTCGGGCGCGGCCGGCTCGGCCGACCCGCTCGAGCGCGAGCTGCAGGAGCTGGCGCTGGCGCTGCGGGCCGAGAGCCCGGAGCCGTCTCCCGGCTTCGCCGGTGAGCTGCGGGCACGCGTCCGGGACGGGTTCCCGCGCGAGCGCCGCCTGCCGCGGGCGCAGCTTTCCTCGCTCCCGCGCATCCCAGGACTCCGGCGGCCGGCACTCCCCGTGCTGGCCGGCGTCGCGTCGGTGCTGGTCGCGCTGACCGTGGCGGTCTCCCTCCAGAGCGGGGGCGAGAAGGACGCCGGCCAAGGCGGCGCCCCATCGCCGCCGAACTCGGCCGATAAGGGAGCAGCCCCCGCCGCTCAGGCGCCCGCCTCCCCCAACGGCAAAGAGCTTTCCGAGGGCCGGACGCTGGACTCCGCGCCCGGCATCCCCCCCGGGCCGCCCCCCGAGCGCGGCTTTGCCCCCGGCGAGCGCGAGCGCCGCATCGAGCGGTCCGCCTCACTGACCCTCGCTGCACCGGAAGACCGGCTCGACGGCGTGGCCGACGGGATCGCGCGCCTGACGGACCGCTTCCACGGTTTCGTGCTGCGCTCCTCGCTCTCCACCGGAGCGGAGGGCACCACGGGCGGGGACTTCGAGCTGCGCATCCCCGCCGACCGGCTTCAGGCCGCCCTCGGAGAGCTGTCCAAGCTCGGCGAGGTGCGCGCACGGACCCAGTCCGGCCAGGACGTGACTCCCACGTTCGTATCGGCCGCGGAGCGCCTGCAGGCCGCACGGGCCGAGCGCCGCAGCCTCCTGCGCAGGCTCGAGCGCGCGCCGACCGACTCGGCGGCCGACTCGATCCGGCGTCGCCTGGACCTGAAGGCGGGCGAGATCCGAGGCCTCCGCGGGGAGCTCCGCGAGCTACGCACCCGTACGGACTACGCCGCCGTTTCGGTGGCGCTTCAGGCCAAGGGTGGCGAGAGCGGAATCTCCTCCCCGGACTCTGGGGAGGGCCTGGAGGGTGCGCTTGACGACGCCCTGCGGTCGCTCGGCGACTCGCTGGAGATCGCGATCCGGGTGCTCGGCGTGCTCCTCCCACTCGGCCTCCTCGCCGCCGCCCTGGGGCTCGGCGCGCGCGCGGTGCGGCGCCGCCGGCGGGAGGCCGCGCTCGGCTAGAACCGGGTCCGCCGCTCTATGTGATCATGCAACGGTGTCGACCGGGGAAGACACCTCGGACGCGGGTGCCGGGCTTGCTCGGCTTCGGGCCCGCATGGTGGAGCGCCAGCTCCGCCCTCGCGGCATCGAGGACGAACGCGTGCTGCAGGCGATGGGCGAGGTGCCGCGCGAACGGTTCGTGGCAGAGAGCGAGCGCGGCCGCGCCTACGACGACGGCGCCCTGCCGATCGGCAACGGCCAGACCGTCTCGCAACCCTGGATCGTGGCCAGCATGGCCGCGTTGCTCGAGCTGGAAGGCCCCGAGCGGATCCTCGAGGTGGGCACCGGCTCGGGCTACTCGGCGGCAGTGCTGAGCCGGCTGTGCTCCCACGTGGTCACGATCGAACGGCATGAGCCGCTCGCGCGCACGGCACGGGACACCCTGGGGTCGCTCGGCGTGCGCAATGTGGAGATCCGCGTCGGTGACGGCTCCGCGGGCGTTCCCGACCGGGCGCCCTTTGATGCCATCGTGGTCACGGCCGCCGCCGAGGCCGGGGTCCCACCCGCACTCGTCGACCAGCTCGCGCCCGGCGCGCGGCTCGTGTGCCCGATCGAGCGCCGGCGACACGAGCGCCTGGTGCGGATCCGAGACGGGATCGAGGAGACGATCGCTCCCGTGCGCTTCGTCCCGCTCGTCGAGGGCGGCGCTTGAAGCGCGAGTTCTCGGCGGGCGGCGTGGTAGTCCGCGGAACCGGAAGCGCGCAGGAGGTGGCGCTCATCTCGCCGCGCCGGGGAATCTACGCGCTGCCCAAGGGACACCCGGACGGCGAGGAGACGATGGAGGCGGCGGCCACCCGCGAGGTGCGGGAGGAGACGGGCCTGACGGCCGAGCCGGTCGACCAGCTCGGCGAGGTCAGGTACTGGTACAGCCTCGCCGGAGAGCGGGTGCTGAAGACCGTGACCTTCTTCCTGTTCAGCTACCGCTCGGGGCGCGTGGAGGACCACGACGACGAGGTCGAGTGGGCCGGCTGGGTGCCGCTCGACAAAGCGCCGGAACAGCTCTCCTACGAGGGAGAGCGGGAGATTGCCATGAAGGCGCTGCAGCGAAGCGCACCGTAGACTTCCGCGGGTGTTCGTCCTGAACTTCTACTCGGCGATCTTCATCGACCAGCTCAAGCGCGGCCGCAAGACCGCCACGATCCGCCTCGGCGACAAGAGCAAGAAGTACCACAAGGGCGAGGTGGTGCTCGTGACCGTCGGCTTCCAGCACTCCCCGCGCGAGCGGCTCTTCGAGGCGGTCATCGACGACGTCCAGGTCAAATCGGTGATGGACCTCTCGCCGCGCGACATCGAGCACGACAACCCCGAGTTCCGGCGCCTCGACGAGACAATCCACTTTCTCGAGCAGATCTACGG
>JBPCJI010000159.1:0-2830 GCA_051005475.1 Thermoleophilaceae bacterium | reverse complement strand
GACACGCTGCGCCGCTGGGAGCGGGCGGGGAAGCTGCGCACGGTGCGCGACTCGGCCAACCGCCGCCGCGTGCCGCCAAAGGAGATCGAGCGCCTGGCGCAGCGCCCGCCGCGCCACCTCGCCGGTGACACGCTGTCGGCCCGCAACCGCTTCCCGGGCATCGTGCGGTCGGTCGAGGTGGACGGCGTGATGGCGCTCGTCGAGATCGAGGCCGGGCCCCACCTCGTCACGGCAGCGGTCACCCGGGACGCCGTGGAGGAGCTCGGTCTCGTCCCGGGGGTGCCGGCCACGGCCGCCGTGAAGGCCACGTCGGTGATGATCGAGAGGGGGGCGCCTTGAGATGGGCCACCGCGGCCGCCCTGCTCGCGAGTGGGGCGCTCGGCGTGACGGGGTGCCGCGAAGACGACGGCAAGCGGCAGCCCGGGGCCAAACCGCGCCTGGTGGTCTCGGCCGCCGCGTCGATGAAGGAGGCGCTCGAGCGATGCAGCCCGAAGTTCGAGGCGACCGACGTGCGGCTCTCGTTCGCGGGCTCGGACGAGCTCGCCACCCAGATCCGGCGGGGCCTCAAGCCGGATGTCTACGCCGCCGCGAACACCGAGCTGCCGGCACGGCTGAACCGCGAGGGTCTGCTCGAGCAGCCGGTGGAGATCGCCACGAACAGGCTCGTGGTGGGAGTGCCCCGTGACTCGGAGGTCGACTCCGTCGAGGATCTGGCGCAGGGCGGGTTGAAGCTCGTGATCGGCTCGAGGTCGGTGCCGATCGGCGCCTACACCCGCGAGGTGCTCTCACGGCTGCCGGCGAGAGTGGCGCGCGCGATCCTCGCCAACGTGCGCTCGAACGAGCCCGACGTGAGGGGGATCGTCGGCAAGCTCACCCAGGGCGCCGCGGACGCGGGGCTGATCTACGAGAGCGACGTGAGGGCCACGGGCGGCGAGCTGAGGTCGGTTGCGCTCCCGGGCAGGCTGCAGCCGGAGGTGGTCTACGCGGGTGGCGTGGTGAGGGGCGCACGGCAGCCGCGGCCGGCGCGGCGCTACGTGGCCGACCTCGCCCGCGGGCGCTGCCAAAAAGCGCTTCTCGCAGCAGGGTTCGGGTCGCCGCAATGAGGAGGGAGCGGGCGGGATTCACAGCGCTGCTCACCGTCGCGCTCGCGCTCGCGATCGCCTTCCTGACGCTGCCGGTGCTCGCGATCTTCCTGGATGCCGGGCCGGGAGCGATCGTCTCGAGCCTCGGGGAGCAGAGCGCGCGCGAGGCGCTCCGGCTGAGCCTGGAGACGACCTTCATCGCGCTCGCGATCATCCTCGTAGTCGGCACGCCCGCCGCCTATCTGCTCGCCACCCGCTCGTTTCCGGGTCGCACGTTGCTGATCACGCTCGTGGAGCTGCCACTCGTGCTCCCCCCGGCCGTGGCGGGGATCGCCCTGCTCGCGGCGGTCGGGCCCTCGGGCATCCTCGGCGGGACGGTGGAGGGACTCGGAATTCGACTGTCGCTCGAGACTGCGGGGGTGGTGGTGGCACTCACCTTCGTGGCCTCACCGTTCTACCTGCGCCAGGCACAGCCGGCCTTCGCCTCGGTGGACCGCACGCTGCTCGACGCCTCACGCACGCTGGGTGCCTCGGAGGCGCGCAGCTTTGCCCGGGTGATGGTCCCAAACGCGATGCCCGGGCTCGCGGCGGGCACGGCGCTCGCACTCGGCCGGGCGCTGGGGGAGTTTGGCGCAACGCTGATGTTCGCCGGGTCCTTTCAGGGCATCACCCAGACCGTCCCGCTCGCGATCTACGACCGCTTCGCGACCGACTTCGACGCCGCGCTGGCGCTCTCGGCCGTGCTGGTGGCGATCTCGGCGGGAATACTGCTGTCTGTCAAGCTCGTGCACGGAACCGAGGCGCTCGGCCGTGCTGCGGGTTAGCGCCCGCGGCCGGCTCGGGGAGCTTGAGCTACAGGCCGCCGTGGAGGTGGCTCCCGGCGATTGCCTCGCGCTCGCCGGGCCCTCGGGCGCGGGGAAGACCTCGCTCCTGCGTGTGACGGCGGGACTGCTGCGGCCCGAGCGTGGGTCGGTCCGGTGCGGCGAGGAGGTGTGGCTCGACACCGAGAGCGGGCGCGACGTGCCACCCGAGGGGCGCCGCTGTGGCTACCTCTTCCAGGACCACGCGCTCTTTCCCCACCTCAGCGCTTGGCAGAACGTGGCCTACCCGTTGCGCGGCATTCCACGGGACCAGCGCCGCCGGCGCGCCCTCGAGCTACTGGGCCGGTTCGGGCTCGAACGGCTCGCGGAGGCGCGCCCGCGGACCCTCTCGGGCGGGGAGCGCCAACGCGTCGCGCTGGCGCGGGTGCTCGCACGGCGACCCGACGTGCTGCTACTCGACGAGCCGCTGTCTGCGCTCGACACACGCGCGCGCGCCGCCGCCTCACGCGAGCTTGCGAGCGTCATGCGCGAGAGCGGCGTGCCCACCCTGCTCGTCACCCACGACTTCACGGAGGCTGCCCAGCTCGGGACGCGGGTGGGCATCATCGACGCGGGGCGCGTCGTGCAGGAGGGCACCGCGAGCGAGCTGGCCTCGCTGCCGAGCTCGGCGTTCGTGGCGGACTTCACGGGCGCGGTGGTGCTCACCGGCACCGCCCGCGCGGGTGAGAGCGGCCTCACGCTGGTGGAGCTCGACGGGGGTGGACGCGTGGCCAGCACCGACCCGGCGACGGGGCCCGTGGGGGCGAGCGTGCACCCCTGGGAGATCACGATCGAGCCCGCGGGCAGGGCCGGGCCACAGGGCTCGGCCCAGAACCGGCTCGCGGCGGAGATCGTCTCGGTGACCGAGATCGGCAACCGTGTGCGGCT
>JBPCJI010000158.1:0-3145 GCA_051005475.1 Thermoleophilaceae bacterium | reverse complement strand
ACTGATCCGGCAGCCGCTGCGGCTCGCTAAAGGCACCAACACCCGAAAGCGAACTTCCGAGGAGACATGATGTCAGAAGCACTGAATATCGCTTACGCCGCCATCGACGGTGACAACGCCGAGCAGTCGGCGCACACCCTTCGCCGTTTCGTGGGCGGGGCTGCCGCGGCCATGGGCAGCATGGGCCTCGTGGGCCTCGTCAGCAACGACAAGGCGCTCGCCCAGATGGGCGCAAACGACGCGGGAACGATCCTGAACGTCGCGGCCACCGCCGAGGTGCTGGCCACGATCATCAACACGGTCGGGCCGGAGAAGCTCAAGCCCCGCACCGTGATCAGGAACGGGCGGCGCGTGGCGGACAGCCGGCGTCTGAACCGGGTCACCTACCGCAACGTGCGCGCGGCCGCCCGCGAGGAGCTCATCCACTACGACGTGCTCACCACGGCACTCGGAGCGAAGCCGATCACGAAGAAGATCTGGGTGCCCAACGCCGTCTTCAGCACCCCGAGGGGTCTGCTGACGACCCTCGAGGCGGGCGACCAGATCTTCATCAACGCCTACCTCATCGGCACAACGGTGTTCGGTAACGCCGGCAAGGGCAAAGAGGCCCGCTTCACCGGCGAGTTCATGGGCACCGAGGCCGTGCACAGGGCGCTGGCGCGCCAGTCACTGGGCAAGCTCGGCAACGACCGTGTGTTCATGAAGTACACGTTCACCAAGATCCTCGACGCCGTGAAGATGCTCGAGAAGGCCGGGATCGGGTTCGGCAAGCCGGGCAGCGCGCCTGGCAGGTTCTACCTCCTGGACGATGTCAGGAAGCGCACCCCGTCGGTCGGTAGCACCAGGGTGAACACCCTCAACCCCGCGTAGGAGGTAACCGGGGGGCTCGCGCCCCCCGGCCGGCTACGACGTCATCCCCGTGAACTGGCCGCCGGTCACGTTGAGCACCTGTCCGTGCACGTAGTTGGACCACGGCGAGCAGAGGAAGAAGACGCCGCCGGCCGCCTCCTCGGGGGTGGCCGGGCGGCCCAGCGGAATCAGCATCGACGCCATCTGGCGCATCTGCTCGGGGATGCCGAGCGCGATCTCCTGGCCGTCCTTGTCGAAGGTGTTCGCGCTCTCCTTCGCGGCGGTAAGGCGCGTGTCCACGAAGCCGAAGGCCACCGCGTTCACGTTGATCTTGAACTGGCCCCACTCCTTGGCGAGGGTCTTTGTGAGCCCCACCACGCCGGACTTGCCGGAGGCGTAGTTGGCCTGCCCGGCATTGCCCATGGTCCCGGACACCGAGGAGACGTTGACGACCTTGCGGAAGACCTCGATGCCCTCCTCACGTTCCTTCTTGGCGGGCTCGCGCAGGTGCGGCGCGACCGCGCGCAGCACCCTGAAGGGCACCACGTTGTGGATGTCGAGCATCGCCTGGAACTGCTCGTCGGACATCTTGTGCACCGGCCCGTCCCACGTGTAGCCGGCGTTGTTGACCACGATGTCGATCTTCCCGAACGCCTCCACGGCCGTCTCGACCAGCTTCTCGGGCACGCCCTCCTTTGTGAGGTCGCCCGCGAACATGGCGGTCTGCCCCCCGATCTCCGCCGAGGCCTCCTTTGCCACATCGCCGTCGAGGTCGTTGATCAGGACGCTCGCCCCCTGCTCGGCGAGCAGCTCGGCCGTGGCGCGGCCGATCCCTCGAGCGGATCCGGTGACGATCGCCGCCTTTCCATCCAGAACTCCCACTGACTCTCCTTTGCAGACTTGGGTGAGCCGGGCATGATGACGATCGCGGCTCCGGCTAACCTCTCGGCATGTGCCGAAACATTCGAACCCTCCACAACTTCGAGCCTCCCGCGACCGAGGAAGAGGTGCGCGGCGCGGCGCTCCAGTACGTCCGCAAGATCAGTGGCGCCACGAAGCCCTCGAAGGCCAACGAGGAGGCCTTCGAACGAGCGGTGGACGCCGTGGCGGCGGCATCGTCCCGGCTGCTCGGTGAGCTGGTGACCACGGCGCCGCCCAAAGACCGCGCCGTCGAGGCGGCAAAGGCGCGCGCCCGCGCGGCCGAGCGGTACGCCGCCTGAAGTGAAGGCGATCGCCGTGCCGGCGGTGCGCCCTCGCCCCGACGGTCTGCACCGCGGGCCCGGCGACTAGCGGGGCATGGGCCCGAACGTCCTGTGCGTGGTGCTCGACACAGCGCGGGCCGACGCGCTCGAGCCCTACGGAGCGGCGGCAGGCGCCAGCCCCGCGGTGGCCGACCTCGCCCGCCGCGGCTCCGCGCTGCCACACGTCTACTCGACCGCCGCGTGGACGCTGCCGGCACACGCCTCGATGTTCACGGGCCTGCTTCCGCGCGCCGTGGGGCTCGCGCAGGCTCCAGAGGGGACGCCGCAGAGCGCCCGCCCTCGACTCGAGGCCGTCAGGGAGCGGATGCTGCCCGAGGTGATGGGGAGGGCGGGCTATGAGACCCGCGCGGTGAGCGCCAACCTGTGGGTCTCGCCCCACTGCGGCTTCGACATCGGCTTCGAGCGCTTCCACTACATCGAGCCGCGGCACCAGATGGCGATGCAGGTGGCGGGCAGGAGCGGTCCCCGGCAGTGGCTCGGGTGGGCCCGCGAGGGCCTTCGCTCCGAGGACGACGACGGCGCCGCCAAGGCGCTCGAGGTGCTGCGCGGGTGGACAGCGGAGCGGCGCGACCGGCCCTTCTTCTGGTTCGTGAACCTGATCGAGTGCCACTCGCCCTACCTCCCGCCACGGCCGTGGAACGACCTCGATGCGCTCGGCCGCCTGCGCGCCGGCAACGACGCGCGTGTGCATCAGTCCTTCGCCGGGGTGTGCAAGACCTGCGCCGGGCGCTGGGAGATACCCGACTCCTCGCTCGAGCGGATGCGCCACCTCTACGGCCGCTCGGTCGCCTACGCCGATGCCTGGCTCGGGCACCTGCTCGAGGCGCTCGACGGGGACGGGCTGCTCGAGGAGACGCTCGTCATCGTGACCTCCGACCACGGCGAGAACCTGGGCGAGAACCGGCTATTCGGCCACGCCTTCTCCCTCGACGAGCGGCTCACCCACGTCCCGCTCGTCGCGGCGGGCCCGGGCGCCCCGCGAGCGGAGACCGCCACGAGCCTCGCCGACCTTCCCCGGATGGTGGCCGAGGCGG
>JBPCJI010000157.1:0-2799 GCA_051005475.1 Thermoleophilaceae bacterium | reverse complement strand
GCCGAAGAAGCTCCGCTGGCGGTAGAGCTCCTGCTGGTCGGTGCTCGCGGCAAGCGGGACCGCGAGCACGATCGCTCCGACCGTGAGCCCGAAGCGCAGCGGGCGGCGGACGAAGGTGACCGCGATCCCGGCAGCCATCCCGAAGGCCACCACCTTGCCGGGCATCTGCGCCTCGGAACCGGCGAGCCCGATGAGCCACACGATCAGCGCCGCGGTCGCCCCGAACGCGAGTGGCAGCCCCAGATCGAGCCGGCGCGCATATGGGCCGGGCGGAATCCGGGGCGGGCGCTTCGGCAGGCAGAGGGCCGCGAGCACGATCGCGAGCGGATACTCGACCAGGGAATCGAAGAGGGCGGGGGCGACGATCGCGTTGAAGACCCCGCCGAGCGCTCCTCCGAGGGAGATCAGGAGGTAGAACCCGGTGAGCAGGCGCGCCGGCGGGCGGTCCCGCGCCAGCTCCCCGTGGCATACGACCGCCACGACGAAGAAGCCCGCCAGGTGGGCCGGCAGCACGAGCCAAAGTGGATCGCCGACGCCGAGCAGGATGAGCATGAGGAGCAGGAGCACGACGCCGGGCAGCGCGTTCACCATCCATCCGTGTAGCCGGGCGTTCCGCGCGCCCGGGGCGAAGACGAGGATGAACGAGATGAGGTAGAGCGAGAGCGGCAGCGCCCACAGCAGCGGAAGCGGCGCGAGGTCCGTCGTGATCGTCGCCGTCACCCCGAGCATCAGGCTCGAGGGAACGAAGGCGAGGCCGATCCAGCGCAGGCGCCTGGCGGGGGCGTCGGAGGCGTTCGGCGAAGGAGGGTCCGGGGCCTGCGCCCACGGAGCGTCCGACGCAGCGGACACGCGGGCCGGTGCCGTGGCGTCGGCGCGGGCCTCGGGGGCGATCGAGGCGGGGCGCTCGCGCCATACCACCACCGCGCAAGCCAGGACCAGGACCACGAGCAGCCCGTATCCGGCCGACCACAGCCGACCCTGCTCGGCAAGCCGCATGCTCGGCTCCACCGCCAGCGGGTATGCGAGCAGCCCGAGCACACTGCCCAGGTTGCTGGCGCGGTAGAGGAAGTAGGGATCGGCCCCCCGAGGATGGGCAGTCGCCGCGAGCCACCGCTGTAGGAGGGGCGCCGTGGCCGAGACGACGAAGAACGGGAGCCCGACCGCGACCGCCATCAGACCGAGCAGGGCGGGGACCGGGTTGCTCTCGGTCGGAGGGATCCAGTCCGTCGGCACACCGATCGGCAGTACCAGGAGCGGCACCATCAGCATCCCAATGTGCAGAGCTGCCTGGCGTCGCACGCCGAGCCGGCGGGTGCTCTCATGCGCGTACAGGTAGCCGGCCAGCAGCGTCGTCTGAAAGAACAACATCGACGCGTTCCACACCGCCGGGGTGCTGCCGAACAGAGGCAGCATGAACTTCGCGAACATCGGCTGGATGAGGAACATCAGCCCCGCGCTCAGGAAGAGCGTGACCGAGTAGAGCGTGACGATCGCCGCCTCTCGCCCGCGCTCGCGCGGTCGTGCGCGCAACTGGGGCATCTAGCGGTGGAGCTCCGCCAGCCGCTCGCCCTCGGCCTCGAGCGCGCGACTTTCTGCGGGGCGGAACGTCACGAAAAGGTTGGGCACCCCGGCGCCCACAAACGCTTCGAACCCAGAGATGCTCCATGGCATCGCAGCCGACTCTACAGATGACCCGCGTCTGCACCCACGTGCTTCCGCACCCCGGCCACAGGCCAGTGGCGGGCGGGCAATCGGATCGTGGCTTCTTGACCGCGACGGCTTCGTCCGTGTAACCGTGCCCGAGACCGTCGCGGCCTCCGCCGACGATCTAGCCCCGGGACTCTCGGCAGCCTGAGCAGCACCCCCCTTCCGAAGGCGGGCCACGCTCAGTGGTGACATCCCGGCGCTATCCATTGGCGCCGCCGGGAGTTGCTTACCGGAAGGCAGGTCCCGACTGAGCGTATGCTCGCGTGATGCTCGCGCGTGCCCGGATAAAGGCGGTGACGAGGACGGGCGCAGCGGTGGCGGGGATCGTGGTGCTGTCCGGCTGCGGAGGGGAGGACGAGCAGGCGGCAACCCAGCCCCGCCCGCACAGCGCCCTAGCGCGGAAGGCCCCGAAAAAACCAGCCAGCGAGGCTCCGGCAAAGACAGAGTTCCTGCGCAAGGCCGATGCGCTCTGCGGCGAGGCCAAGCAACGGGTCGCCCCGATCGCGGCGGCCGTCGCTGCGAAGAGAGCCCGCGAGGATGCCGCCGGCGTGGCGGGCGAGCTGAGGAAGGGAATTCCGATTGCCGATCAGCTCCTCGGCAGGATGCGTGCGCTCACACCCCCGAAGGGAGATGAGGCCATCCTCGCCAGGTACCTGGACATCATCGAGGAGCAGAAGGAGCGCATAGGTCCCTTGGCGGAGGCGCTCGAGGCCGAGGACATATCGACGATCGAAGTTCTCGTGGCGGAGCTAAGGCAAGGTAGCTCGCGCGTCCAGCGCCTAGCCCGCGGCTATGGCTTCGCCAAATGCGGCCCGGAGGGCTTGCCGACCAGATGACCCGGGCCCGCTTCATCTCTCGCGGTGACGCACCCAGAATCGTCGAGACTCGCTCGAGCATCGCTTGAGCATCAGGCGTTTAGCAAGCCTCGGCCGGTGTGTTCAGAGTGCGATTTGGCGGCGTACATTGCCGCGTCAGCCCGGTTCAGGGCCTCGCCGGCGCGCTCACCGCACTCGGCGATGACAGCTCCGACGGTGAGGTTGGGTGCATGGGAACCGTCTGGCCGCGGGCCCATGCTGGCGACACTTCGTTCTA
>JBPCJI010000156.1:0-4466 GCA_051005475.1 Thermoleophilaceae bacterium | reverse complement strand
TCAGCCGACGCCCTTTGGCTGCAACTACGACACCGGCAGGGTCTACCTCGACGGTAGCCAGCCGCCCGGGTGCGCCCGCTCCGACGTCGCCGAGATCCTCAGCGCGAGCATACCCCTCCAGGAGAGGGTCAACATCGCCTGCTCGGGCGCGGCCGCCCCCGACATCTTCCGCGCATCGAACGGCGGGCAGACGTCAAAGGGGCAGCCCCCGCAGGCGGACCGGCTGGCCCGCATCGCGAGGGAGCGCAGGGTGAAGCTGATCGTGCTCGCGATCGGCGGCAACGACATCGGCTTCGCAGACGTCGCCACCGCGTGCGCGCTCGCCTACGTGACTCGCGCGGGCCCGTGTGCGAAACGCGAGCGACCTGGCATCGACGCCAAGCTGCCGGCGGCGATGAGGGGCGTCGCCAAGGCGATCAGCGAGATCCGCGCCGTCATGCGCTCGGCGGGCTATCGCCCGTGGCACTACCGCCTCGTGCTCCAGAGCTACCCGGCGCCGTTCCCACGGGCAGCCGAGAACCGATACCCGGAGGCGGGGCTCCAGCGGAGCACCGTCGGAGGCTGTCCGTTCTATGACTCGGACTCCAACTTTGCGCGCGACGTGCTGCCGTTGGCGCTCGACGAGAACCTCAAGTCGGTCGCCTTCGCCGCGGGAGCCCAATTTCTCTCGCTCCGAGACGCCTTTCAGGGCCGGGAGGTCTGCTCGAGGTCGAGCAGGCTCGTGAGCAACGCAAGTCCGCCGTCTCCCGTCACCAGCGAATGGGCACGCGCGATCGGGACCGGTCCGATCCTCCAGGGGCGGACCATCGAGGAGGAGGCGCACCCCAACGCCTACGGGCAGAGGGCGCTCGGACGGTGCCTCACGCTGCTGTTCTCCCGGGCCACCGGAAGCTGGTCGTGCAAGAACACGCCGGCGAGTGGGACGAACGGAATGCTCCTCACTCGCGTCTCCTCCCACCCGCGCGCATTCCGGATGACCCTGAAGGTCTCGCCTCGACGCGTGGTCGCGGGCCGGCGCACGTGCTTCAGGTTCCGCGTCCTCTCGGCCGGACAGCCGGTTGAGGGGGTCACGGTTGCGTTGGCGGGCAAGCGGGCACGGACGGGCACGCCCGGGCGGGCCCGGGCGTGCGTGCGCCTGCGCGCCCGCAGATACCGCGCCAGGGCCCGGCGTCCGGGCTTCAGCTCGGTGTCGGTGATCGTCACAGCGCGCCGCTGACCCGCCGCCGGGCCGAGGCACCCCGGCAGAACTTTATGTGTACCACTCGACATGCCCGGGCACGTATCGTTTGATACTTTCTTTGTGAGGAGATAGATGCCCCCCGAGACGAGACGCGTCCTGCTGGTTGCCAACCGCACGGCCATGACCGCCGCGCTGCGAGCCGAGGTCGAGAAGCGCGCGGCGAAGGGGCCCGTGACCTTTCATCTCCTCGTTCCCGCGCACCCGCACGGGCTGCACCGCGTAGTGGATCCCGAGGTGGCCGGCCGCGAGGAGGCGCAGGCGAGGATGGAGGAGGCGCTCGTCTCGCTCGCCGAGGCCTCGGGGTCTCCGGTGACCGGGGAGGTCGGCGACGCCGACCCGATTGCCGCGATCCAGGACGCGATGAATTCCGAGAGCTTCGACGAGATCGTGATCTCGACCCTCCCGAAGCGCGTGTCCCGCTGGCTGCACCTGGATCTGCCGAGCAAGGCGCGCGGCCTCGGCCTCCCGGTGACGCACATCGAGTCGATGCCTTCGGGGGAGTCGGTCGCCGCCTGACCCACGGCTCGACGCAGAGACCCTCGCGCGGGGCCTACCCACCCGTGCGGGGCAGGGTCCTGCGGATCCGCAAATCCCCGATCAGGCAGCCCGGCGGCCCGAGCGTGAGGACCGCGAGCACCGGAAACCACCACCCCCACATCTTGCGCATCGTGCCGCGAATCACGAGCCCGACGAGGATCACGAAGCCCGCACCATGTAGCGGCCCCAAGATGTCCACCGTGCCATCTGCGTGGCTCAAGGCCGCGATCACGAGCGGCACGAGGAGCACGGCGTCGAGCAACGCGACGGCGCTCACCACGTTCAGCGCTCGCCGAACCGCGCCTGCGGAGTGAACCGCGTCCGCGAAGGGCATTAGTTCGCCGCTCGCCGGAGCCGGAGGACGAGTGGCGGGCAGGCAGACAAGTTCATCGACACGGGTTGTATCCGTTCGGTGTGGCGGTGTCCATCGCTTTTCCCACCGGTCGCATAAGGCGGAGCCCATCGCTTTCGATGCTCACGCACACCGATTCGCGGTACCATCGCTCGCGATGAGGTGCGCGAGGGGGAAAGCGTCTGGGCATAGGGTGCAAGCGTGGAAGCTGTGACACCCGGCGGGTCGGCGGCTCGCCCCAAGGCGGCGCTCCTAGCGCAGCTGGAGAACACCGCCCTCGCGGCCACCCGCGAGGCCGCGCTCGCCTGCCAGGAGTGGGTCGGCCGGGGCGACGGGAAGGCAGCCGACGCTGCGGCCACCAACGCCATGCGCACGGAGCTCTCCGCGGCGCCCGGCACGGGGAGGGTCGTGATCGGCGAAGGCGAGAAGGACGACGCCCCGATGCTCTTCAACGGGGAGTGCGTGGGCGAGGGCGGCGCGCTCTCCTTCGACATCGCGGTCGATCCGCTGGAGTGCACCAACCTCTGCGCGGCGGGCATGGCGGGCGCGCTCACGACGATCGCGATGGCCGAGGCGGGCTCGATGTGGGAGCCGGGCCCCGCCTTCTACATGGACAAGCTGGTCGCACGGGCCGGGGCTCGCGGGGCGATCGATATAGACGACACGCCCGAGCGAAACCTCGAGCGTGTGGCCGAAGCCCTCGGCAAGGCCGTCGGGGACCTGCGTGTGGTCGTGCTCGCAAAGCCGCGCCACGAGGAGCTGATCGAGCGCCTCCACGCGGCCGGCGCCCACGTGTCGACCCCCTCGGAGGGTGACGTGGGCGGCGCCCTCGCCGTGCTCCTGCCGGACGGGGACGCCGACCTCCTGATGGGCATCGGCGGCACGCCCGAAGGCGTGATGACCGCGTGTGCGGCCAAGGCCCTGGGCGGCGTGATGCAGGGCAAGCTGGCCCCCCAGAACGACGACGAGAAGCAAGCGCTCGAGGGCACCGACCTCGACCGGGTCCTCGAGCTCGAGGAGATGGTCGACGGTGAGGCGTTCTTCGTCGCGACGGGGGTGACGGGCGGCCTGGTGGCCGCGCCGCGCGAGGAGGCAGGCTGGAATGTGACAGAGTCGATGGTGGTCGCTGCCGGATCGGTGAAGCGCGTCATCGCGCACACCGCAGCGGCCGGCCAAGCAACGGATGGAGGAAATTGACTTATGACTGATCGGCGAGAAGAGCTGGAAGCGACGGCGCGCGCGATGGTGGCGGACGGTGAGGGGATCCTGGCCGCGGACGAGAGCAACGCGACGATGACCAAGCGCCTGGAGGGCGTCGAGGTGGAGTCCACGGAGGACAGCCGCCTCGCCTTTCGCGAGCTGCTCACCGCGACGCCGGACGCGGGCAAGGCCATCAGCGGGGTGATCCTTTACGACGAGACAATCAAGCAGAAGACCTCCGAGGGCACGCCCTTCCCGGAATTCCTGACCGACCGCGGGATGATCCCCGGTATCAAGGTGGACACCGGCGCCAAGGATCTCGCCGGGGCGCCGGGCGAGAAGGTCACCGAGGGCCTCGACGGACTGCGCGAGCGGCTCGCGGAGTACTACGAGCTGGGAGCGCGCTTTGCGAAGTGGCGCGGGGTGATCACGATTGGCGACCACCTGCCGAGCGACTACTGCGTGCGGGTCAACGCCCAGGGGCTGGCCCGCTACGCGGCCCTGTGCCAGGAGGCGGGAATCGCTCCGATCGTCGAGCCGGAGGTGCTGATGGACGGCGAGCACACCGTCGACCGCTCGGAGCAGGTCACGCTGAACGTGCTCTCCACCGTGTTCGCCGAGCTCCGCGCACAGCGGGTGCTGCTCGAGGGGATGGTGCTGAAGCCCAATATGGTGCTCTCCGGCTACGACTGCTCCGACCAGGCGGACGTGCAGGAGGTGGCCGAGCGCACGCTCGAGACGTTGCGCAGGACCGTGCCCGCGGCCGTCGCGGGGATAGCGTTTCTCTCCGGTGGGCAGAGTGATGAGCGGGCCACCGCGCACCTGAATGCCATGAGCGCGATGGGCCCCCACCCCTGGGCACTCACCTTCTCCTACGGGCGCGCCCTGCAGGCCGCTCCGCTGAAGGCCTGGGAAGGCGGGGAGAACGCCGATTCGGCGCGGGCCTCATTCATGCTTCGGGCGCGCTGCAACAGCGCCGCGGCCCAGGGGCAGTACTCCGAAGAGATGGAGAAGGAGCCGGTGGCGTGAGCCCGGCGGCTCACCAATTGTGGTCGACGTAGCCTTTACGCCGGCCGAGCTCGAGAGGGCCGATACAACCGTCGTGACCGACGTGTTGCGGGCCACCACCCCCGTGGC
>JBPCJI010000155.1:0-6647 GCA_051005475.1 Thermoleophilaceae bacterium | reverse complement strand
GCTCGGGGCTCCACTCCTCCTCGCCGCCCCGCCGGCGGCGGATGCGGTCGGAGGCCATCACGTCGTACATGTTCAGCCCGACCCCCGCCAGCCGGTCCGGCCGCTTGCCCTCGAAGGCGGGGATCAGAAGGGCTAGAGGCTTGACGAGGTGGGGCGCGAGATTCACCATCAGCTGCCGCTCGAGCAGCGCCTCGCGAACCAGCCCGAGGTCGAAGTTCTGGAGGTAGCGCAGCCCCCCATGCACCAGCTTCGAGGAGCGCGAGGACGTGCCCGAGGCGTAGTCGGCCTTCTCCACCAGCGCCACGCTGTATCCGCGCGAGGCGGCGTCCAGGGCCACGCCCGCGCCGGTGATGCCACCGCCGATCACCACCACATCGAACTCGTCGGCCTCGAACGCCCGGAGTGCATCGGCCCGCGGGATCACGGGAGATACCGTACGAAGTCCGGTGGCGCCAGGCGCTCGGGCGCCACCTTCTCCCCCCGCGCGCGCCCGAGGTGGATCAGCCCCACGAACAGCTCATCCTCCTCGATGCCCACGGCCGCCCGCCCGTCAGCCGTGCGCAGGACGCCGGGGGTGCGCCAGTAGCCCGCGAGCCCGTGGGCGTGCGCGGCCACCAGCACGATGTAGACCGCGCACGCCGCCGCGCAGAGATCCTCCTCGTCCTGCACGGGGTCCCCGGTCAGCTTCACCGAGGCGCACACGAGCGTGGGGGCGCGGTCGAGCTTGGCCGCGGCATCGGGACCCGCCGAGCGCCTGAGTCGTTCGAGCGACCGGGGGCCGAGCACGCGAAAGCGCCAGGGATTGGTCAGATGGTGGTTGGGTGCCCAGCGCGCGAGGTCGAAGAGCTGCTCGAGCGTCTCGCGGGCGACCGGCTCGGGCACGTAGGCCTTGTGCGTTCGCCGCCCACGGATGGCCTCTTCGAACTCCACTCGCTCGACGCTAGCGGAATCGACCAGCCCCGGCAGGAGCCGCGCGCCCGGCGCGCTACCCGGCCAACCGCCGCCGGTGCAGACGACGGCGCGCGAGGGCCACGACCACCAGCGCCCCCAGCGTCGCGAGGGCCAAGACCACGGCGGAGGGTCCGTCACGGCCCTCGCTCGTCCCCACCCGCGTGGCTCCGGCTCGGCTGGAAGCCGGCGCCTCGCCAAGCGGCTCTGTCGGGCGCACCGCGGAGGTCCCCTGGGCCCGCAGCGCCCCCTGACGCGAGCGCTTGCGCGGTGCCTTTCGGCTCGCCGCGCTCGCCGCGGCACTCGGACGAGCCTCGCGGGCCGTCACGCGCGCCCGCGGGCGCCGCTTCCGAGGTACCGTCGCGAGCGGGAACGGCTTGCCCCGCAGCGCGGTCAACGCCTGGGCGGTCACCCATACCGGCGTCTGGTCGCTGCGGGCCGAGTAGGCGATGTGGCCGTCGCGGCGCTGTAACCGGACCAGGTAGCGGACCGGGCTCGCCGCGAGCGAGGCGGGCCGCACCCCTGCGGCCACGAGCCCCTGCACCGCCCATGCCGTGGATTGCGCGTTTGAGTCGCGGCCCTCCATCTGCCCGAAGCCGCCGTCGCCGTTCTGCACAGCTCGCAGGTAGGCCACCGCCTTCCTCGCCGGCTCGCCCCCGCGGCGACCCGCCGCGCCGAGCGCCTGGAGGGCCGCTCCAGTGTCATCCACGTCGCTGGAGACGCTTGGCACGAAGCCAAAGCCCCCGTCGCCGTTCTGGGCCCGCTCGAGGTAGCCCGCGGCCTGCTGCACCGAGCCGGAGCCGGGGGGATCGCCCGCCGCGCGCAGCGCGAAGATCCCGAAGGCGGTCAACGCCACGTTGCCCTGCCACGAGCCGTCCGCGCGGCGGCGAGTCATCAGCTCGGCCACGAAATCGCGCCCGCGGAAGCGGCGCGGGGAAAGGCCCGAGGCCTTCAGCACCAGGATCGTCCGCTCGAGCTCCCCGGTGTCCCTAATCGATCCCGCCCGGCGCAGGTAGGTGGTGATCGCCGGCCCCCGGCCGCGGGCCACGTCGCGCGGGTTGCGCCCCGCGGCGGCGAGCCCAAGAGCCGACCAGCCGGTGACGAGCTGGCTCGAGGCCTGCCCGCGCGCGCCGCCCAGGCCGCCGTCGCGGTTCTGGGCACGGGCCAGGTAGCGCACCGCCTTCGTGCTCGGGGACACGGACGCCTGCGCCGGCTCGGGATGAGTCGCGCTCAGCGCGAGGAGGGAGGCGAGGATGGCCGTCGCGGTCCCGGCCGCCGCCGCGCGCGGGGGCTCCCAGCGCACCTCGAAGCGGCGACGGTAGCGCCGCAGAGCACGGATGAAGACAGGCCCGAGCACCAGGCAGAAGACTACGTTGCCGAAGGCGTGCGCGAGGTTGTAGGGCAGCGAGCTCGCGGAGACCGCGAGGTAGGTCGCCAGGTCCTGCTCGGCTGCGAGCGTCCACTGGTAGACGTCGAGCACCGCGCCGAACGCCAGGCCCGCGAGCCCGCAGGCGAGCGCAAGGGGGACGCGGCCGAGCTCGCGCCCGCCGGCGAGCCGCGCCAGCCCCGCACCCGCGATCCCCACCCCACCCCAGGCCGCCATCTGCCATGCCGTCCACGGCCCCTGACCGAGGAACACATTCGAGACGAGCGCGGTGAGCGCCCCCACCGCAAAGCCCGGCACCCCCCCGAGCGCGTAGCCGGCGAAGAGGACGATGTCGGTGGTGGGCTTGACGTTGGGGATCGCGGCGAATGCCAGCCTGCCGACCACCGCAAGTGCCGCCAGCGCCGCCACCAGCGCGATCACCTTCGCCGGGGGCCGGCGGTGCTCGTACCACGCAAAGCCGCCGAGCAGGCCGAGCACGAGCACCCCCAGGGAGGCCGCCTGCCAGGTCATGCCACGAGCTCCCGCCCGATCACGCGGGCACCCTGTTCGGGGGTGAGCGCACCGCCCGCGCCGTCGAGCGTGCGCGCCACCTCGGTCGAGAAGTGCCAGCCCCCGGCGAGGACCTCCGCGGGATGCCCGTCGGCGATCACGACCCCCTGGCCCATCAGCACCACCCGGCCCGCGAAGAGCGCGGCGAACTCGGTGTCGTGGGGGGCCACGATCACCGCGGCGCCCGCGTGGGCGAGCTGAGCGATCCGCGCCGCCAGGTCCTCCTTTCGCCCCCGGTCCATCCCGCGCGTGGGCTCGTCGAGGCACACGACGGCAGGGCGGGGGCCGCCGAGCACCACCTCGAGCGCGAGCCGCTGCCGCTCGCCGCCTGACAGGTCACGCGGGTTGGATGCGCCGCGCCCGGCCAGGCCGGCGGCGGCGAGCGCCGCCTCGCCCGCCTCCTCGACGGCGTGCTCGTAGATCAGGTAGTCGCCCGGGTTCTGCATCAGGAGCGCCACCTCCCCCTCCCGATCGATCCGGCCACGGGTGGGCTCGAGGAGCCCCTTCAGATGACGCAGCAGGGTGCTCTTGCCGGCCCCGTTGCGACCCATCAGCGCAACACGCTCGCCCGGCGCGAGTCGGAGGTGGACATCCCGCAGCACCTGCGGCCCGTCCTCGACCTCGTACCACAAGCCACGCGAGCGGACCGCGCTCTGCTCGTCCCTGGCGGCTCCTCGCCCAGGGTCCGGGAGGAGCTCGCGCCCGGCGGTCAGCTCCGCGCCCTGCAGCCGCGCGCGCGCGTCCTTCACCGAGGTCGGCAGCGGCCGCAGGCCGGCCAGGGAGAAGAGGCGCGCGACGGGGGTTGCGAGCGCTCCCCCCGCCGCAGTCGCCCACACCAGGAACTCCCGCGGCGGCGAGTCACATGCCACCGCACCCTCCTCGAGCGCCACGACGCGGTCGGCGGCGGCAAGACAGCGCTCGAGGCGGTGCTCGGCGATCACCACCGCGGTGCCCCACTCCTCGTTGAGGCGGCGCAGGAGCCAGATCAGCTCGTCACCCGCCACCGGGTCGAGCTGCGAGGTGGGCTCGTCGAGGAGCAGCAGCACCGGGCGGTGCACGAGCGCCGCCCCGATCGCGACGCGCTGCAGCTCGCCCCCGGACAGGGTGTCGGTGCGGCGGTCGAGCAAATGGGCGATCCCCATCGTGAGCGCCACCTCCTCCACCGCGCGGGCGATCGCCGCCGGGCCCTCGCCGCGGTGCTCGAGCGGAAGCGAGAGCTCGGCGCGAACCCCGCCGAGCACCACCTGTGTCTCGGGGTCCTGGAAGACCGTTCCGCAGACGGCGGCCAGCTCCCCGGGGCCGTGATCGCGCACGCTCATGCCTCCCACCTCGAGCTCGCCACCCACCTCGCCCCCGTGGAAGTGGGGCACGAGCCCGCAGAGGGCGCGAAGGAGCGTGGACTTGCCGGAGCCGGAGGTGCCCGCCAGCACCGTGAAAGAGCCGGGTCCGAGCTCGAGCGTGATGTCCCGCAGCGCCTGCGCGGCGGCCTCCGGATAGCGGTAGTCGAGCCGCTTGGCCCTCACGAGCAGGTCAGGCACGCGCCACTCCCAGCCGGGCCGAGCGCCCGAGGAACGGCAGCGCCGCCCCGAGCAGGATCAGCGCGCAGAGCGCCGTCTCGGGCGCGCCGAGCGCAACGTCGAACCGCGGGTACTGCTCGACCGATCCGGCCCCCGCCACCAACATGGTCGGCGCGGCCCCTGCCACCAGCGCCGCGGCGCCCGCGACGCGCAGGTCGTGGCGCGACCACGACCGCCGCGCCTTGCGTGGTCTGCAGGCGGAGGAGTAGCCGCGCACCTCGAGCGCCGCCGCCACGTCCACCGCGCGGTCGAGCGCGCCGGAGAGCGCCGCGCGGGACACCGCCAGCCTGCCGGGCGGCGCGGGACGACAGCGCGCGGCGTCGCCCATCCGCATAGCGTCACGCGCGAGCACGGGCACGAGCCGGGTGGCCAGGGCCGCGGTGAGCGCCGACCGATAGGAGAAGCGGCGAAAGAGCCGCAGCATCTCGTCCGGGTCCACACACGCGGAGAAGAGCCCGAAGGCCATCAGGAACGCCAGCACGCGAAAGCCGGCGAGGCCACCCGCGGCGAGCGCCTCCAGCGTCACGTCGAACCGCCGGCCGAGCACCTCTCCCCCACGCAGGAGCAGCGTGTCGCCCTCCTGGTAGACGAGCGGGTTGATCACGGCGATCAGCAGGGCGAGCGGGATGCCCATCCTCGCCGAGCGCGCGAGCTGGGCGCCCACGCCGGCGGCGGCCGCGGCGCACAGCACGCCGGCGAGGACCGCCAGCAGCACGAGCGGGTGCTGAAAGAGCGCACAGACGAGCGCGAAGGCCCCGCACAGCGCGGCGGTGGCGCCCGCCCGCGCGGTGTGCAGGGGGCTCGCCCGCTGCACGTAGACGGGCACGAGGGCGCGGGTCATCTCGTACCCCGAAGCGGCAGCTTCTCCCGCTCCCCTGCCCCGGCCACTACGGCGAAGGCATCGCGCAGCGAGCTCCGGTCGAGTGCCCGCGCCGCGTGCTCGACTCCCGCCGATTCCACACCGGTCACGAGCCACACGAGCTCGGTGTCAGACGGGCGCAACGCGGCCACGAGCCCGAAGCCCTCCGGGGCCCGGCGCACGACGCGGCCGCGCTCGTCGAGCAGCTCGAGCGAGCTCCCTCCGCCCGTGAAGCGTGCGAACACCCCGCTGGCTCGGGGCCCCTGCTCGATGCGTCGGGCCGAGGGCAGCGCCCGCGCGCGCCGCCACCTGGCCACCACCACCCTGATCACGTTCTGGTTGCCGCTGGCCCCGAGTGAGGCGCCGGTGGCCGGGATGCCCTGCTCGCGCAGCACCCGCTTCACGGTCCGGCACGCGCGCGAATCGGCGTCCTCGCACTCGACCCGGGTGGGGAAGCGCTTGCCCTCCAGGCCGCTCTTGAACGGTTCGGGGAACGCGCCCACGATCGCGCGGATGTCCATCGTGTTGCGCCAGTTGCGGTAGTCCCACTGCACCACGTCACCCGGCGAGAGCTCGTACTCCGCGGCCCCCACGTCCGCCTCCAGCCCGTTGACGTAGTAGAACCAGTCGGCAAAGCCGTCCGCGCCCCCGCCCTCGATGCCGCCGATCGCCTGAACGAAGCGGCCGCCGTAGCGGGTCTCGACGTCGTTGCCCGCCCGCAGGAGGCGCATCACCGTCTGATCCTCGCGGATCTTCGGCACCCTGTCCGCCTTGAGCAGCTCGGTTCCGAAACCGCGTGTCACGCGCAGCTCGGCCCCGCCACCGCGGCGCTCCTCCCCCGGGCCCAGCCCACAGGCCGACGCCGTGCCCGCGAGCACCAGCAGGCACGCCACGGCGAGGGGACGGAACGTCATGGCCCGACCGTGACCCGTTCCCCGAAGGAGCGCGCGAGGCCAGGCTTCGTGGCCCGCACGGTGTGGCGACCCGGAGTTAGCCGCAGCTGGGCATTGCCGGACTCGTCGGTCGCGGCCACCTGCCCCCCCGCCGAGACCTTCGCGCCCTCTACGACGACGCCCTTCCCCGCGTCGTCGTACCCACGCACGCGCACGGACAGAAGGCCACCGCCCACCGGCTGCGCCCGAAGCGCCAGGGTGCGCTGGCAGCCGCTGCGGTACAGGCAGTAGAACCAGGTGACGCGCTGGCCGCTGCGCAGCCGCCCTCTCCCGAAGGGACCGGCGGGATCACCGGCGCCGGCCGTCGCCAGCTTGTGGCCGACCTTGTACACCCAGCCGTTCTGGCCACGGTTGCGCTCGGAGCGAATGGAGCG
>JBPCJI010000154.1:0-8638 GCA_051005475.1 Thermoleophilaceae bacterium | reverse complement strand
CGTTGGTGTATGTGTGGTGTTGGTAGTTGTGCGCCCGCTTCCAGGTCTTCTCGGGGGACGGGGCGTCCCACTTCCACTTGGACGAGTTGATCGTGGGATCACGCATCCAGTCCCACTGCCCGTGCATCACGTTGTGGCCGATCTCCAGGTTGTCCAGTATCTTGGATACCGTGAGGAGCACGGTTCTGCCCACGAAGGCCGGCGGAAACCGAGAAAACAGGAGCAGTCCGCGGCCGCCCATGTCCAGGCCGCGCTGGATCGCGATCACGCGCCGGATGTACGCGGCGTCGTCGTTGCAGAGGTCGGCGCGTACCTCACGATGCACGGCATCTAGCTCGACTGCGATCGCGCCGATGTCCTCGTCGCTGAGGTGCCGCATGGCGGGATGTCTCGTATCGAGCAAAGTCACGCTTTGGGAAGTCGCTTGCCGGGCGCCGTATGGCTCGGCGGCACCATCAGATGCCTCGGCGACGGCAGGCTTGTGCACATGATCGCAAAGAACGAGCAGGCCCGGCCGGGCCGTGGAAGCGGACCGCGTCCACCGGGCGGGGAGAGCGCCGATCGAAGGACAAATCCGAACGCGCATCTCGTTGGTCAGGGGTGACGGCGCGGAGCATTACGACGCGCCTGAAGATGAGAGCACTTCATAGGCGTCGCCTAGTCGACGCGCCTCTTGGCCATCAACGCGACCACGGCCGCGATGATCATCAGTCCCATACCGACGATCGCCGCCGCCGCCCAGGTCTTGAGGTCGCTGTCGAGCGCCAGCACGACTGCGGCGACCAACGCCTCTGCCGCGACGAACGCGACGATGCCTGCGACGAGGGCTGGGCTCACGCCGATTCCCGCCGTCGTTCCCGCCTCCCTCCGCTCGAGCCTCGCGAGGCGCTTCTCATGGCGAGCCAGAGTCGACGATTGCTCTGAGAGCTGCTTGGTGAGCCCCTCGCCCGCCACCTGGCGCTGGGTGAAGGACCGAGAGGGCGAATCCGCGGTTACTTGCTGCTCAAAGGCCGGGTCCGCCGTCTCCTCTTCATGTGCGCCAAAGGCGGGAGCAGCCGGCTCCTCCCGGGCTGGAGTGAAGGACGAGACCGGTTCCTCGTCCTCCGGTGCAGAAGCAGCAGGTTCGTCCAATGCCGGCGGTGCTGGCGCGCCGGCGGCGTCAACCTCCTTGGGCGCAGACGATGCAACCGGCCCTTCCGATGGAGCCGGTGAGGGCGTAGCCGCGTGTGGCGGTGGAGGAGGCGCCGGAGCGACCGGTTCGTCGTGCGAGGGCGCCGCGGGAGCAGCAGCTTCCTCCTGCGAAGCGGAGGACGAGACCGGTTCCTCCTCCGGTGCAGGAGCAGCCGGTTCTTCCGACGCCGGCTGTGCCGGCGAGGCTACGACCTCTACCTCGCTTGGAGGCGCTGGGGTGGCCGGTTCGTCATGCGAGGGCGCCGCGGAGGCAGCCGCTTCCTCCTGCTGCGGCGTGGGCGCCGGAGGGAGGATCCGATCGCGCAGTCGGGGCCGTCGGCGCAGCCGGTCGAGCGACCGGAGCGCTTTCAGCCGATCGCGCGGCTCAGGCGGGGACGGCGCGGGCCGACCCGGCCTGACGTTGGCGGCCGGCGGCCGTCCAGTTCGCTCGCTTTCGCCAAAGATCCGCCTGCGCGCCTCCTCGGGCGTCTCTCTTCGTGTCATAGCCCTCTCGCTCCTCTGCTGATGTCTCTCCGGATTCGGACGTTTACCGCTTCTCTGAGGATTCCGCAAGGGGGGCACGACCAGGCCGCCCCCTCGGACGCCCGCACAGGGGACATGGACGCCCCGCAGCGGTGGTCTGTAGCGGCCGCGAGCCGCCCTAGCGCGTGACGCGGATCGGGAAGCGGAAGGTGCGCCGCATAGGGCGCACCTTTCGCGAAGTGGGCGGTGCTGGGTTCGAACCAGCGACCTCCTGCTTGTAAGGCAGGCGCTCTACCAGCTGAGCTAACCGCCCGCGCGGCGATTCTAGAATGGCTTGTCGGCCCACGGGGGGTACCGGGTCGCTTGCCGCTGCGGAAGGATCCTTCCCTTATTAGTATCCGGTGGGTGAACCAGACCCTCTTCTGGCGGTCGCTTGCCGTGCAGGCACTGATGGTCGGCGCGCTCTTCGGCCTGCTACTGCTGCTACCGCTGGACGAGAGCTTCTTCGAAGATTACGGCTTCGCGATCGGTCCGCTGTCCTGGGCAGCCTGCTCCCTGGTAGCCGCGCGACTGCTGTCACTGCCCGCCGGCCTCGCGCTCTTCGCCGCCCTCGCGGGAGGGGTGGCCGGAGCGCTTGTGGGCCTGGTGGCGGGCCACGGTCCGGGGCTGGTCGTCGGCCTTCTCGTGTTCGCCGCGTCCTGTGGCGGCTACGACGGCGAGCGGGATGCGGCACCGGCATAGTCGCCGGCTGGAGGGAAGCATAGGGGCGGGGGGATTCGAACCCCCGATCTCCGGCGTGAAAAGCCGGCGTCCTAACCCCTAGACCACGCCCCCGAGAATCTCGATTGTACGGCGTGCCGTTCAAGCGGCCCGCATCACACTTCCGGCATCATTCCCGGCGCCCCCGTAGCTCAGTGGTTAGAGCGGCGGTCTTTTAAATCGCGCGGCGCGAGTTCGATTCTCGCCGGGGGCATCGTTGCCCAGGGCTCGACGGACGCCGCAGCGCGCCACTCCGCGGACGACGGAGCGCCCCCGGGACGACAGAGCGGGCCCGCAACCTCAGTGCCGGAAGTGCCGCCGCGAGGTGAACACCATCGCCACCCCCGCGGCGTCGCATGCCGCGACCACCTCGGGATCGCGCTGTGAGCCGCCCGGCTGGATCACCGAGCGCACCCCCGCATCGAACGCGAGCCGGGGGCCGTCGGGGAACGGGAAGAAGGCGTCGGAGGCCATCGCCGCGCCCTCGAGGCCGATCTCGGCCGCGGCCGCCTTGTCGAGCGCGATGCGCACCGAGTCCACCCGGCTCATCTGCCCGGCGCCCACGCCTGCCGTGCCGAGCTCGCGCGAGAGCACGATCGCGTTGGAGCGCACGTGCCTGCACACCTTCCAGGCGAACATCAGCTCGCCCCACTCGGCCTCGGTCGGCTTGCGCTCGGTGACCACCTGCATCTCCTCACGCGGCTCCGACCCGGAGTCGCGATCCTGCACGAGCAGGCCCCCACGCACGCGCTTCAAGTCGTTCTCGCTTACCTCCGGCCGGCGCTGCTCGGCGTCCTCGAGCAGCCTCACGTTCTCCTTGCGCTGGAGGATCTCGAGCCCGTCCTCCTCGTAGCCGGGCGCGAACACCACCTCGACGAACATCGAGTTCAGTCGCTCGGCGAGGGAGGCATCGATCCGCCGGTTGAAACAGAACACCCCGCCGAAGGCGCTCGTCCGGTCGGTCGCGAGCGCCTTGTCGAAAGCCTCGCCGACGGTGGCTCCCACGGCGCAGCCGCACGGGTTGTTGTGCTTGATGATCGCGGCCGCCGGGAGCTCGAACTCCTCGAGCAGCTTACGGGCCGAGTCGAGGTCCAGCAGGTTGTTGAACGACAGCTCCTTGCCGTGCAGCTTCGAGATCATCGACAGCAGGTGGCTGCGCGCATTGGTCTGCGCATAGAGGGCGGCGCGCTGGTGGGGGTTCTCGCCGTAGGGGAGGTCGAGGACCTTGGTGTAGGAGCGAGTGATCTGGGCCGGGAAGTCCTCCTCGCGCTCGGCAAACCAGCACGAGATGGCGGCGTCGTAGCGCGCGGTGTAGGAGAAGGCCTCGAGCGCCAGGGTCTCGCGCGTCCGGCACGCGAGCATGCCGCTGGACTCGCGCAGCTCCGCCAGCACTGCGTCGTAGCTCTCGGGCGAGACCACGACCGCCGCATAGGGGTGGTTCTTGGCCGCGGCGCGGATCAGGGCGGGGCCGCCGATGTCGATGCTCTCGATCACCTCGTCGTCACTCGCGCCCCGGCGTCCCGCCACCGACTCGAACGGGTAGAGGTTGGCGCAGACGAGGTCGATCGGCTCGATCGCGTGCTCGCGCAGGGTGTCCACGTGCTCCTCGCTCGAGCGGACGGCGAGCAGCCCCGCGTAGATCCGCGGGTTGAGCGTCTTGACCCGCCCGTCGAGGATCTCGGGAAAGCCCGTGTAGTCCTCGACCGAGCGCGTCTCGATGCCCCCCTGCTCCAGCTCGCGCGCGGTGCCGCCTGTCGAGACGATCTCCACCCCAAGGTCCACCAGCCCGGTGGCGAAGTCCACCAGGCCGCGCCGGTCCGACACGCTGAGCAGGGCCCGGCGGATGGGAACCTCGCCGGGCGCGTTCAGCTCGACACTCGGGTGGGGGGCGTTTGCCACCGCCCGAGCATATGCAAGCGCGACGGCCCGCTCAACCCTGCCGACGTGACGAACGGCGCCCCATGTCAGCGGACGATCCGGAATCCCGAGTTGGCGGGGACGCCTCGGTTGCGCCGTCGATCGCGCGGGCTCGCGACGAGCTGGTAGGAGCCGGGGGAGAGGGTCCTTCCACCGATTCGGCCCCGGAAGTGGAACAGGTTGCGTCCGCTTCTCGACCGGCGGCTGAAGCCTCCCCGCAGGCCGACCGGGCGAACGCAGCGCAGCCGCCGTGGGATCGGCGCCCGAGCGGCGGCGCAGCGCCGGCCCTGCAGTCGTCCGGGCATGAGGCGCCGAACCGTGAAGGCCACCACGCCGCTCTCGGAGAGCCTGTACCGGACGGCAAGCCCCCGCCGGCCGACGCTCGGGCCGGAGGGAGGAGGACGCAGCCGCAGCGGGCTCAGGGAGGGACCGCACATCTGCGGACCTGTCCGATCCGAGCCCCCGGGCCGCAGCAGCTCGCTGCTGCGAAGGGTCGCGCCGACATAGGTCGAGCCACCGACCACCACCGCCTGGCCGTCGGCGAAGGCGGTGGCCGTGGCACGCGACCGTGGCGTGCGCAAACTCGGCGCTCGGGCCCACCGGCCGGTGGCGGGCGAGAAGCGCTCTGCACTCGAGAGAGCACCACAGTCGTCGAGTCCGCCCACGGCGAGCACATCTCCTCCTGGCAGCAGGGTCGCGGCGTGGAACCCCCGCGGATCGCCAAGCCGGCCCGCACCGGCCCAGCGGTTGCCCGCCGGGTCATAGACCTCCGCGCTGCGCACAAAGCCGGCGGTGCGCGTGCCACCGCCCACGATGAGCACGCGACCGCCGAGCAGCGGTGTCGCGGTGTGGTTGTCACGCGGCACGCTCATCCGTGGAGCCTTCGACCAGCTGTTGCTCACGGGGTCATACAGCTCGGCGCTGGAGAGGGCGACGGTGGAGCCGTCGCCGGTGAGCTGATGCCCGCCGGCAACCAGGACCTTGCCGTTGGGGAGCAGCGTGGCCGTGTGATGGAAGCGGCCCTCGGCCATCGGCCCCGCGGAGCTCCATGAATTCGTCACGGGGTTGTAGATCTCGGCACTCTTGAGCCCGGGACCGAACGAGTTGAGGCCGCCGGCGACCAGCACCCGGCCGTCGGCGAGCAGCGTCGCCGCGGCATTCGCGCGCGCGGTCGGCATGTTCCCGGCCGGCAGCCAGCGGTTGGATGGCGGGTCGTAGATCTCGGCACTCGTCAGGTAGCTGGGCCGGGAGGTGAGCGAGAACGCACCGCCGCCTGCGACCAGCACCCGCCCTCCCCTCAGCGTCACGCCGACGGGGGCGAGCCTGGGAGTCGCGAGGGGCGCCGCCTGCGACCAGCGGCGCGTCTGCGAGTCGAAGATCTCGCTGTTCGCCGTCGGACCGCCCGGGCTGAGGCCGCCGGCGAGCAGGACGCGGGTGCCGCTTATCAGCGTGGCCGCGTGCAGCTGCCGGGCAGCTCCGAGCGACGGCGAGGCAGACCAGCTTCCGATCGCGAGCGACGCGGACGGTGCCGCCAGCAGGACGAGAAGCGCCGCCGCCCACGCGGCGTACCCCAGGCGACCGCTCGAAATGTTGGACACTCTCCCGCAGCGCATGAGAAGACCGACCCTAGCCCTGCTCGCCCTGCTGGGCGCCGCCACCGCGTTCGCCGGCTGCGGCAAGTCCGACTCCGAGGCCGCCGGGGACGCCGTGGTGTCCTATCTGAAGGCCTTCGCGGCGGGCGACGGGGAGAAGGCCTGCGACCGGCTGACCGATGAGACCAAGAAGGTCATCGTCCCGCAGGTGGGCCGGACGGTCGGCGCGCGGGACTGCCCCGCCGCCATCAAGGCCCTGCGAACCCGGCTCACCGTGCCCCAGGTTGACGGCTTCAAGCGAGCGACCGCCACGCGCGTGAAGGTACGCGGGGATGTGGCCGAGGTGCGCTTCCGGGCGGGGCCCTTGCGTGGCGCCGCGGAGCTGCGAAAGGCCGGGGGCAACTGGAAGATCTCCCTGCTCCCGAGGGCCCGCTAGCTCGACGCCGGTCACCGCTCGACCGTGATGGAGGCGGACGCGCGGGGAGCGGCGCCGGCCGCCAGCCCGCGAAGGGCGCGTGGGCGGTAGACGAGCCGGGCCACCACGCGCGTCTTGTCACCCGCGAGGTTCGTCGCGCCGAGGATCAGCGTTGCCGTCGATGTCTGCCGCCGGGCCAGCGCTCGCCTGATCCCCGCGGCCGCGGCGGCGGGGATCCCGATCCGCAGCTTCGTTCTGGACCCGGCGCGCAGGGAGCTCCGCCTCAACGGGAGCCGGTAGCGCTTCGCGCGCCCCCCCGGAGCAGGCACCGACACCCGCCCGCCGATCGACACGCTGCTGTCGTTCTCGACCTCGCCGGTCGCAACGATTCGCGTGAAGCTCCGCGCGGTGACGGCGGAGCGCAGCGCAAGGCCCTGGACACAGCCCACCGCGTTGGGGAGATCGAAGGCCACCACGCGGTTACCGGTGAAGTCGGGAAATGCGACACGCGTGCACTCGCTCCCGGGCAGAACCGGCGCCGTCATCCTCCCCGCGCCGCCGAAGCGGGTCAGCGAGCCACCGAGCCGCGCGCCGAACAGGCCGCTGTGGTCCTCGGACGAGGATACGACGAGCCCATTTCCGAACGGCGGAAAGGTGATACCGAGCGGAC
Source organism: Thermoleophilaceae bacterium (assembly GCA_051005475.1). GTDB lineage: Bacteria > Actinomycetota > Thermoleophilia > Solirubrobacterales > Thermoleophilaceae > JAAYBF01. The sequence continues at coordinate 1,632 of JBPCJI010000154.1, read as the reverse complement.
GGCGCGCGCCACCGAGCGGGAGCGCCCGGATCAGCCCACCCGAGGATGTGAGCTCCATCAGGCGGGCGTCCGCGCTGCTCACCACGTAGAAGCGACCGCGGGCGGCGCCAGCCCCGACCGGCGCGGTCAGCCCTGGCGGCTTCTGCTGGGTCCAGCTCTTTCCGTCTCCCGTGGTCCAGACGGAGTCGGTGAGCGCATCGGTGACGAGCAGCCGGCGGCTGACCGGCTCGTATGCCAGCCCAAGCGGCGACGCGGCCGGCATCGGGGCCTTGGCGATCAACGTCCCACCGGGTCGAAAAAGGGCGATCTCCCGCGAGCCCGCGCTCAGGACGGCGAGATTGCCCGAGAAGTCGAAGGCGAGAGCGGTCGGGCGGTTCAGGGCGCCGGCGCCGAATACCCCCCGTGGCCGCCCGAGCCGATCGAACACGGCCACCTGGTTACGGCGGGACTCGGTGACATAGATCTTGCGGCTGTAGCGGTTCACAGCCACCGCAAAGGGCGAGTCGAGGCCGGTGATCGTGCCGTTGTAGGGCAGCGAGGGACGCGCGGCACTGAGCCCGGCCTCATGAGATCCGCCGGGCGCCGCAGGCAAGTCACGCAGGGGGGCCCGCTCGGCGGCGTAGCCGGCGGGCGCGCCCGCGATCAGCATCAGGAACGCGGGTGTGGCTGCCCGTGTGAGGGCGCTCCGGACCCGCCGCCGTGAAGCGCTCCCGGCGCGAATCGTGGCGGCTGAGCTTGCCTTGCGCATCGACTGCTGCCGAGGCTAGCAACAGGGATCCCGGGGCGCGCCGGCCGATGTTCGCCGTCCGCTGGCTCTCCCAGAACGGGGGTAGCAAGCTGCCCCTTTCCGTCTAAAGCTGCCGATTCCAGAAGGTTGCAGGTTGAAGCCGGGGTCAAGATGCTGTATTAACACTTTGTTACCCATCGTTCGGAAGGACCCTTAGGAGGGGACTAATGCGCGCACGAGTACTTGTTGGAGGTGTTGCTTCGGCGGCTGCGTCGGCCGTGATCCTGTTCCTACCCGGTTTGTCGATCGGGGGTCCGCTCAGCGATTCCGGCGGAGGGTCTGATCAGACCGTCACCGTCCAGCCGAGCCAGCCGAGCTCCACGCCGCTGCGCGAGGCCCGCGCGCGGGCGGCCGGCCCTGCGACGCCGACGGGGTACGTTCCACCCCTCCACGGGGCCAACCCCCACGGACAGGGAACCGTGGGCACGATCGATCTCAGTCCAAGCGGGACGCGGCCCCTGCCCGTCGATCCCGTCACAGGCGAGACGCTCGCGCCCAACCGCGAGGAGATCGTGGTAGGCCGCTCTCGGGGTGAGCAGCGCGCCGACGGCTCGTACCACGGTCACATCACGATCCTCTCGCTGTTCGGTAACGAGGTAGCCGGTGTCGACACCAACCAGGGCGAGACCAAGGACGGCCCGGTCGATGCGATCCAGAAGGGCGTGCTCGATCCCCTGTGCCCGAGCATCTGCGTGAAGCTGCTTCGTGCCCATTCTGTGACCACTGGCAGTTCCTCGCTCAACGAGTTCAAGGCGGTCGACGTGAACGTGGGCACCGGAGGAGGTGCGCTGGGAGCGAAGGTCGTGGAGTCACGCGGCAACATTTCGACGGTTGGTAGCTGCCAG
>JBPCJI010000153.1:0-3016 GCA_051005475.1 Thermoleophilaceae bacterium | reverse complement strand
TGGCCTCGTCGATGCCCGCCACGTCGTTGAAGGTCACGCGCTGCTCGGAGGCCTCCGCCAGGCGCGCCTTCGAGCGGCCGAACTGGCCGAGCATCCCCCCGCCACCCGCCTGCTTTGCCATGCGGCGAAAGATGAATATGAAGAGCCCGACGATCAGCAGCGTCGGGCCGAATGAGAAGAGGAGGGTCTGAAGGAACGAGCGCTCTGACGGTGGCTTCGCGTTGACCGTGACGTTCTTCTCCTGCAGCAGGCTGGAGAGCTGCTTGGTGTCGGCGAAGGTCGGCACCTCCGTCTTGAAGTGCTCGCTTTTCTTCACCTTCGCGCGGAAGTCCCCCTGCAGCGTCTCGCCGCGAGAGGAGATCTCCTTCACATTGCCCTTGCGCAGTTGGTCGATGAAGGTGGGGGTGTAGGGGATCCGCTCGCGCTTCTCGGGCGGGGCCACGAGGGCCACGAACACGTAGTTGAGCACCAGCAGGACGCCGATGATCGTGAGGAAGCGCCGCAGGCTGAACGGGATCATCGGCGGCTTCTGCTCCGGTGCGCCGCGCCCGTCGGGGGCCGGATCCACGCGCCAACCAGGCGGCTTGCCCGGCGGCCGCTGCGCCGTCGGTCGCGCAGACTGATCGGGGGCCCCGCCCGCCGGTGGCCGCCCGTCTCCCAGGCGACCGCGAAGGTTGCCCCTCATGAGCTTCGGACGTCTGCGCTCTTCCGACATTCGAGTAACTGTAGGTGGCACGACCCCTTGGGCGGCGCTCAGCTAAATCCATCGGGTGCCGTCCCGCCGGCACGGCGCAGCAGCTCGGCCCGCACGAACTCGTCGAGGTCACCGTCGAGCACGCCCTGGGCATTGCCAACCTCGACGTTCGTGCGGTGGTCCTTGACCATCGTGTAGGGGTGGAGCACGTAGGAGCGGATCTGGGACCCCCAGCCGACGTCCTGGGCCTCTCCCCGTTCCTTTGCGATCTCCTCGCGCCTGCGCTCCTCCTCCAGCTCGATCAGCTTCGAGGTGAGCATGGCCATGGCCGTGGCCTTGTTGGCGCCCTGCGAGCGCTCGTTCTGGCACTGCACCACGGTGTGCGTCGGCCTGTGGGTGATGCGCACCGCCGAGTCGGTCTTGTTCACGTGCTGGCCGCCCGCGCCCGAGGCGCGGTAGGTGTCGATCTGGAGGTCGTCGGGCTCGATCTCGATGTCCACGTTCCCGTCCACGAACGGCGCGACCTCCACGCCGGCGAAGGCGGTGTGCCGGCGCGAGGCGGAGTCGAACGGGGAAATCCGCACCAGCCGGTGCACCCCCTTCTCGGCGGAGAAGAGCCCGTAGGCGTTCTCCCCCTTCGCCAGGAACGTGGCGGACTTGATGCCGGCCTCCTCCCCGGCCGAGGCCTCCTTCAGCTCCACCTTCATCCCGCGCCGCTCGGCCCAGCGTATCTCCGTGCGCAGAAGCATCTCGGCCCAGTCCTGCGAGTCAGTGCCGCCCGCGCCCGCGTTCACGGTGACCACGGCATCACCCGGGTCATAGTCCCCGGCGAACAGGCGGGCCTCCTCGAGGGCGGCCAGCCGCGCTGCGATCGAGGCCCGCTGCTCCTCCACCTCCGCGGCGATCGAGTCGTCCTCGAGGGCCATCTCCTCGAGCTGCTCGAGGTCACCGACGTCTGCCTCGAGCGCCCGGAAGCCGTCCAGGCGCTTCTGGGTGCGGGCGTGCTCGGAGGCGACCTTGGCGGCGCGGGCCTGGTCGTCCCAGAAGCCCTCCGCCCCCATCTCCCGCTCGAGCGCGGCGGAGCGCTCGGCTAGCCCTGCGGGGTCAAAGATAGTCCGCGAGCAGCGTCAGCTGTTCGCGGAGGTCAGAGGCCTCAGGCGCCATGGCACTTCTTGAACTTCTTGCCCGAGCCACACCAGCAGGGGTCGTTGCGCCCGACCCGCTCCTTGTCGTCCACGACCCTGGTCTCCACGTGCGCAGGCGCCTCGACCTCGTCGTAGGCGTAGTCGGCGGCGCCCTGGACCTCCTCCGGCGCCCCACCCGCCCGCGCGGCGGCGAGCGCGCTCTGCTGATCGGCGGCGGTGCCGCCGGCGTAGGAGAAGGCGGCGGTGGAGCTGGTGTTGGAGCTCGACCCCCAGGCGGGCTGGGTGGGTCCGGCGCCGTTGTGGTCCTCGGTCTCGACCTCGACAACGTAGATGAAGCGGGCGAACTCCTCCCAGATCGAGTTCATCAGCTCCGTGAACATCTCGAATCCGTCGTTCTTGTAGGCCACCAGCGGATCGATCTGCGCGAATCCGCGCAGATGGATGCCCTCGCGCAGGTAGTCCATGTTCTGGAGGTGCTCGCGCCAGCGCTCGTCGACGATCTGCAGCAGGATGAAGCGCTCGAGCGCGCGCATCAGCTCGCTGCCGAGCTCCTCCTCGCGGTCGCCGTAGGCCTCCACGATGTCCTCACGCAGGTCGTGGATCAGCGTCTCGCGGTTGACGCTCTCGATGTCCAGCTCCTCGAGGTCGATCCCGATCGGGTACATCTGCTCGAGCTGGTTGTAGAGCCCGTGCAGGTCCCAGTTCTCGGGGAAGTCGTCCTCGAGGTAGTCCTTCGCGATCCGGTCAACCACGTTGCCCAGTTGCTCGCGCGCGGTGCCTGACATGTCGTCGCCCTCGAGGATCCGGTCGCGGTACTCGTAGACGATCTCGCGCTGCTGGTTCATCACGTCGTCGTACTCGAGCACGCGCTTGCGGATGAGGAAGTTCTGCTCCTCGACCTTCTTCTGGGCGTTCTCGATCTGCTTCGAGAGCATCTTGGCCTCGATCGGCTCCTCCTCGCCCTCATCGTCGACGGGGCCGAGCTTGTCGAGGATGCGGTAGATGCGGTCGCCCGCGAAGAGGCGCACGAGGTCGTCCTCGGCCGAGAGGTAGAAGCGCGACTCGCCCGGGTCGCCCTGGCGGCCCGACCTTCCCCGCAACTGGTTGTCGATCCGGCGGGACTCGTGGCGCTCGGTGCCGAGGATGAAGAGGCCTCCCGCCTCCGTCACCACCTCCC
>JBPCJI010000152.1:0-5341 GCA_051005475.1 Thermoleophilaceae bacterium | reverse complement strand
GATCGACGCCTCCGCGGCCGAGCTGGCCGAGGAGCGCGACGCGGTCAGCGGACTGGGCCTGGTCTGAGCAATCCCCCCGCGGGAGGAGCGCAGCCCGATCGTCCGCGGGAGGAGCGCAGCCCGATCGTCGATCGGGCGAGCACCGCACCGATGTTCTCATCGGGCGAGCACCGCACCGATGTTCTCAGGCGGGGTGCCAGCCCTTTCCGTCCTTGCGGATCTTTCCCTCGCCCTGAAGGGAGGGCATGACGCGGTAGAGGTAGTTGGCCTGGATACCCATCGCGTCAGCCAGCTCCGGGATCGTGATCCCGGGGCGGGCGGTCACGATCTCATGGGCCTGCGCCGCTCGCTTGCCGCTCCCCCGCGGCCGGCCGAGGGGCGCGCTGGTCCCCTTGCCCCGGCGACGGCGACGGGTGCGGCTCGGCTGGCCGGAACCCCCGCCGCCGGCGCTCCCGCCGCCGACACCAGCGAGCGCCGCCGCGGCCTTCTCGAGCCGGCCGTACTCGTCGATGAGCGGCCGGAGCTCGCGCAGGCGGGCGTCGATCTCTTTTCGCTTCTCGTCCAAGAAGTCAGTCACTGGATAGCCTCGCGATATGTATTACAAGCACAGTGTTTACAAACACGATGTTACACGTGCCCGCCGTCGTGTCAGGATGGGGCAGGCTCGGGGTGCCGCTCGACGAGCTTCCTGAGCTTCTCCAGAGAGCGGTCCAGCTCGCCGGTCGTCACGCGGGCCACCATCGGCCCTGCCATCCTCCCAAGGGGGCCACCCGGTAAGTCGTACTCGTTTGCGTAAGAAAAATGGGTGCCCGTCTCGCTCGGCTCGAGGTCGTAGGTCACACTTGCCTTCGAGCGAACGGGGCCTCGCCCGGTCCACACCACCCGGCGGGCGCGGGAGCTCTCGACCACGGTCCAGTTGACCGTGAAGCAACGGCCGGCGAGCTTGAGCCGCTGGGTGAGCCGGGAGCCCTTCTTCAATGAGCCCGACGGAGCCTGCACGAGCTCGTCGTGGATCGTGACCCAGTCCTCCAGCCGGCGTGCGTCGGTAACCACGTCATAGATCTCCTCGGGGGCCGCCGCGATCTCCATGCTGCGCTCGATCCTCATCGCGCGGCGAGCTCCTCGACCGTCGTCCACTCGGCGAGAGCGCGCTCCACCGCACGATCGAAGCCCAGGGGCCGCAGGCCGTAGATGCGCGCGGCCTCACCTGCGTCTCGCGGGAGCAACTCGTGCTCCAGGCTCTCCATCAACGGCCGCACGAGCTCCAATGGCTGGCCGGTAACGGCGCTCACGAACGCGCTCGCGGGCGGAGTGAGGGAGAACCGCAGCGCGATCGGGGTGCGCGAGACACCCATCAGCTCGGCGATCTGTTCGACCATCGCGCCGTAGCTGATCACGTCGGGTCCCGTGATGTCGAGCGAGCGCCCCGCCGCGGCGGCCACCTGTGGCGTCCGGGCGAGGAACTCGATCGCGTCCCGCTCGGCGATCGGCTGGGTCAGGTTCGTGCGCCAGGCAGGCAGCGGCAGTAGCCGCAGGCGCTCGACGAGGCGCACGAGCACGCGGAACGACGATGACCCGGCGCCGATCAGGATCGAGGCGCGCAGAGCCGTTGCCTGCGGCGCCGACTCGAGCAGGATCTGCTCGACTTCGAGGCGCGAGGCGATGTGTGGGGAGGGCCGGTCGTCGACCGGGGCGATCCCTCCGAGATAGACCACGCGCTCGACGCCGGCGGCTCGCGCGGCGGTGGCGAAGTTCTCGGCCGCGCGCCGGTCGCGGCCGGAGAAGTCGGCGCCATCGACGGCAGCCTCCATCGAGTGCACGAGGTAGTAGGCAGCCTCGCAACCCTCCAGGGCCGCTTTCAGCCCGTCGCCGCTCAGGACGTCGCCGCCGAAGACCTCGACACCCTCGCGGGCCTCGAGCCGGGACGGATCGCGAGCCAGGGCACGCACGCCCCGACCTTCCTCGAGCAGCCTCTCCACGAGCCTGCCGCCCACATATCCGGTCGCCCCGGTCACCAGCTCCATGGAATCCAGGTTATTCACCCCCCGGTAAACGTCGCACGGAGCGGGACGGATCAACGGCAGTCCGCAATTACCGCAGAAACGAAAATCCAGCCAAATGCGGGAACGCGCCCGACGCGTCCGGCGCGGGTGGTGCACGATGCCCGCCGGACTCGAAAATCGAACAGGGAGGGCGACCGTACAAAATGGCCACCGGCAAACCAAAGCGCGCAAAGTGCGAAGACTGCTTCTTCCACCAGAACATGCTCTGCGCGCTCGACCTCGGTGAGCCCTGCACCACCTTCCGGCCGGCCGAACGCGGCCTGGCCCCCGAGCGCCAGCTTGCGTTCACCTTCCGTACCGACCGTACTCGCGTCGCGTACGCGTTCCGCCAGCCCTACTGAAGCTCCTCCCGATCAACGATCGAGTTCCGCTCCTCCCCTGACCTCTGGTGCGGTGCTCCTCCCCTAAAGTGCCGGCGGATGCGGCTCACGGTCCTCGGCAAGTCACCGTCATGGCAGGACGTCGGCGGTGCCTGTTCGGGGTACCTGCTGCAGGAAGGCGATACATCGCTGCTGATGGACTGCGGGAATGGTGTCTTCGCCAAGATGCGCCAGTTCGTGGAGTACGTGGACGTGGACGCCGTGGTGCTCTCCCACCTGCACGCCGACCACTTCCTCGACATCGTCCCGTTCTCCTACGCGCTTACCTACGCTCCACGCCAGCAGCCGGTGCCCGTGGACCGCTGGCCCGGCATCGACCCCCCCGTCCGTCCGAGGCTCATCTGTCCACCGGGCGGCCGGGAGGTCTTCCGCCGCGTGGTGGGTGCGTGGGGCAACGAGGACCTGGTGGAGAACGCGTTCCTCCTCGAGGAGTACGCGGCGGATTCGGCGCTCGAGGTGGGGCCTTTGCGGATCTCCTTCAGCCCGGTCCCGCACTTCATCGACACGCACGCGATCTCGGTGGAGTCCGCGCGGGGCGCGGGCAGGCTGGCCTACGGCGCCGATTCGCGCCCCAGCTCGGACCTCGTGGAGTTCGCCAGGGACGCCGACCTCTTCCTCGTGGAGGCCACGCTGCCGCGCCCTGAGCGGACGGGCATCCGCGGCCATCTGACTCCCGAGGAGGCCGGGGCGCACGCTCGCGAGGCGGGGGCGAGCCGGGTCGTGCTTACCCACATCTCCGATGAGCTGGACCACGAGGACGCCCGCAGGCGTGCCTCGGAGGCCTTTGGAGCGCCGGTGGAAGTGGCCGCCGAGGGCGCCGTCTACGACATCTGAGCCAAGTCATCCCCGGCGGGGGGTGGGGCCTTCTCGCCCCGGGTACGCTTCAGCGCGTGACGCACGACCGCGACCTCTTCGCCAACTTCGAACGCATGCGGCAGGAGATCGATCAGCTCTTCGGGGATGTCTTCGAACGCACCGGGTTCCGCGGGCCCGGCTTCTCGCCCTCCGTCGACGTGTTCTACCGCGACGATCCGCCGCGGGCGGTCGTGAGGGCTGACCTCGCGGGCATCCTGATCGAAGACGTCACGCTCGAGATACGCGGTCGCCAGCTCCTGATCGCGGGCGAGCGGCGCGCCGAGCAGGTGGAGGGCTGCCTCTACCAGCAGATCGAGATCGAGGGTGGTCCGTTCCGTCGAACCGTGGAGCTGGGGGCCGACGTGATCGCCGAGGAGGCGAAGGCCGGCTACGAGGACGGCATCCTCGTGGTCGAGGTGCCACTGTCCCCTCGCGACCAGACCGTCCGGCGCGTGCCGATCGAGGAGGGAGGGGAGGGGTGATCGAGATCCCACCCGGCGACGGAGAGGTGCAGGAGGTTGCCGTGCAGACCGGCCTCCCCGAGGCGCTACCCGTGCTGCCGCTGAAGGACAGCGTGGCGTTCCCGGACACCCTCACCCCGCTCGCCGTCGGCCAGGAGCACTCGGTAAACCTGGTCAACGACGTGCTCGCCGGCAATCGGATGCTGGTGATGGTGGCCTCGCGCGACGGGGAGATCGAGAAGCCCGCGCCGGCTGACCTCTACGGCGTCGGTGTGGCCGGCACCGTTGCCCGGATGGTCAAGGTGCCCGACGGCACGCTGCGCATCCTCGTCCACGGCGCGCAGCGGGTCCGGCTCGGGGACTTCACCCAGCAGGAGCCCTACCTGGTGGCCCGCGTCGAGGAGGCGCCGGACGTCGTGTCCCCTTCCCCTGAGCTGGAAGGGCTCTTCCGCAACGTCCAGAGCACGTTCTCGCAAATCATCGAGACCGTCCCCTACCTACCCGAGCAACTCCAGGTCGCGGTGACCAACCTCGAGGACCCGGCCGAGCTCGCGCACATGATCGCCGGGGCGCTGCGGATCAAGACCGAGGAGCGCCAGGAGCTGCTCGAGGAGCTGAGCGTGGCGAAGCGACTGCGCCGCCTCTCGGAGCTGCTCGCGCGCGAGCTGGAGCTGATCTCGATCGGCTCGAAGATCCAGTCACAGGTCGAGTCGGAGATGGAGAAGGGCCAGCGCGAGTTCTTCCTGCGACAGCAGCTGAAGGCGATCCAGGAGGAGCTCGGCGAGGTCGACGAGCAGCAGGCCGATGCCGCGGAGCTGCGCGAGCAGGTGGAGGCGGCCGATCTGCCAGAGCACGCGCTGAAGCAGGCGGAGCGGGAGTTGCAGCGCTTCGAGCGCCTGCCCCCGCAGTCGGCCGAGCACGGCGTGATCCGCTCCTACCTGGAGTGGATCGTGTCGCTGCCGTGGTCGAAGTCGACCGAGGACCACCTCGACCTGAAGCAGGCGCGCAAGACGCTCGACCGCGACCACTACGACATGGAGAAGGTGAAGGACCGCATCCTCGAGTTCCTCGCCGTTCGCAAGCTCAAGCCCGACGCGCGCAGCTCCATCCTCTGCTTCGTCGGGCCCCCGGGGGTGGGCAAGACCTCGCTCGGCAAGTCGATCGCGGCCGCCATGGGCCGGGAGTTCGAGCGCATCTCCGTCGGGGGAGTGCGTGACGAGTCGGAGATCCGCGGCCACCGCCGCACTTACATCGGCGCGATGCCGGGCACGATCATCCGATCGATGCGCGACGCCGGCTCCAGCAACCCGGTGCTGATGATCGACGAGATCGACAAGATGGGCACCGACTTTCGCGGCGACCCCTCGAGCGCGATGCTCGAGGTGCTCGATCCCGAGCAGAACTCGACCTTCCGTGACCACTACCTCGACCTTTCGTTCGACCTCTCGCGCGTTCTGTTCATCACGACCGCGAACCAGCTCGAGCCGATCCCGCCGCCCCTGCGCGACCGGATGGAGGTGATCGACCTCGCGGGGTACACGGAGGAGGAGAAGCTCGAGATCGCAAAGCGCTATCTCGTGCC
>JBPCJI010000151.1:0-2783 GCA_051005475.1 Thermoleophilaceae bacterium | reverse complement strand
CGGGAGCGCGGAGGCAACGTCAGCCATGCTCGGGTGAAGAGGGCGAGAAGGCGCGGGAAGCGCACGCCCAAGCGCTCTTCCGGGCGACGGCGCGGCGCGGGCGTGACGGACATGGCCTGCCACACGGTCTCCACGTTCTCCCGCGACATCGCGGGCCCAGTATGCCTCGCGTCGACATCTACGGCGGATCCGACACATCTGCGTTCAGCCTCCCCGTCTACGGGCCACGCGATGCACCAAGGGGAACGGGGGCTTCCGCGAAGCGCGCCCGGCAAGATTCGAACTTGCGACTTCCGCCTCCGGAGGGCGGCGCTCTATCCACTGAGCTACGGGCGCCCGTGGTGCCAGTCTAGATGCTGATCGGAATCATCTCCGACACGCACATGCCGCGCGGCGCGCGGCGCCTTCCCGAGGTCTGCCTGGAGCGCCTGCGCGCTGCCGACCTGATCCTGCACGCAGGCGATGTCATGACCGAGGAGGTGCTGGCAGAGATGGAGGCGATCGGGCCGCCCCTGCTCGCCGTCCACGGCAACATGGACTCGGCGGCGCTGCGCGCTCACCTGCCCGCCGAGCGCACTGTCGAAGCGGCGGGGGCCCGGATCGCGATGGTGCACGATGCGGGTCCCTCGGGAACGCGCCTCGAGCGACTGCGGGCGCGCTTCCCTGCCGCCGCCGCCGTGGTCTTCGGGCACTCGCACCTGCCTCTGCACGAGGAGGCCGACGGCTTTCAGATCCTCAACCCCGGCAGCCCGACGGAGCGCCGCCGGGCCCCGGCGCACACGATGGGGATCGCCCGGGTCGAGGGCGGCCGGATCGCTTTCGAGCTCGTCGAGCTCGGGTGAGCGGCGCCAAAGCGCCAAGATACGCGCCGCTATGGACCTCGACGTGCTCTTTGTCGGCACCGCCGGCTCCGCCCCCACGGCGCGCCGCGGCCTGCCCGCCACGCTCGTGCGGCGTGGGGGGGAGCGGCTGCTGTTCGACTGCGGGGAGGGCACCCAGCGCCAGCTGATCCGCTCGGTGGGGCTGGTGGAGATAGACGAGGTCTTCATCACCCATTTTCATGCCGACCACGTCCTGGGCCTGCCGGGGATGCTCAAGACCTACGGGCTGCAGGGGCGGGAGCGGCGCCTCACCGTGCACGGCCCGCGCGGCCTGGCACGTCTGTTCGAGGCGCTGCGACCGCTCGTGGGTCGCACTCCCTTCGAGGTCGAGGTGCACGAGGTCGAGGCGGGCGACGAGCTGCCGCGGGACGGCTACGCACTCGCCGCCTTCGCCGTCGACCATGGCGTCCCCGCGTTCGGGTGGGCGCTGGTCGAGCACGAGCGCCCCGGCGTCTTCAGCCCAGACCGGGCGCAGGAGCTCGGCGTTTCCCCCGGACCTGACTTCGGGCGCCTGCAACGCGGCGAGACCGTCGCGGGCGCGGACGGCGAGGTTCAACCCGGGCAGGTGATGGGCGGGCCCCGCGCCGGGCGCAAGCTCGTGATCACCGGCGACACCGCGCCGTGCGAGTTGACCGCTGCCGTTGCCCACGAGGCCGACCTTCTCGTGCACGAGGCCACCTTCCTGGACGAGGAGGCCGAGCGGGCACGTGCCACCCGCCATTCGACGGCGGGGGAGGCCGCGCGCCTCGCGGCGCAGGCCGGGGTGCACATGCTTGCGCTCACCCACGTGTCCTCGCGGCACACGGCGGGCGCCATCCGCGACGAGGCGCGCGCCACGTTCACGCCGACGATCGTGCCGAGGGACTTCGACCGCGTCCTGATCCCCTTCGCCGAGCGGGGCGAACCCGAGCACGTGAGGGAGACAGGGCGGTGACGGGCTCCACGGACCCGAAGTCCGCGCGTGAGGCGGTGGCGCTAAACCCGCTCTGGTACCACACGATCGATGTGGCGCCCGGGGTCTCGACGCCGGGCGTCTTTGACCTTCGACCCGTGGTCGATCGCCTCCCGTGGCCCGATGTCCGCGGCAAGCGGTGCCTCGACGTTGGTACCTATGACGGCTATCTGGCGTTCGAGCTGGAGCGACGCGGCGCGGCGGAGGTGGTGGCCACGGACATCTCCGACCACGCCGAGTGGGACCACGAGGTGCGCCTGGGCGGTCAGTCGACCGAGCTGTTGGAGCAGATCGCGGGGGAGAAGGGCGGGGGCTTCGAGATCGCCCGCGAGCTGCTGGGCTCCTCGGTCGAGAAGCGGGCGATCAACGCCTACGACCTGTCACCCGAGCAGGTCGGCGAGTTCGACGTGGTGGTGTGCGGCAGCCTGCTGCTGCACCTGCGCGACCCGCTGCGCGCGCTGGCCGCCATCCGGAGCGTGTGCCGGGGGGTGTTCATGTCGGCCGAGCAGGTGGACCTCGTCCTCACGAGGATGCACCCACGCCGCCCGATCGCCAGGATCGACGGCACCAGCGGGCACGGCCAGTGGTGGGTGGCCAACGTGGCAGGCCACCTGCGCATGCTGGAGGCGGCCGGCTTCGACGTCGAGCGGAGCACCGGCGTCTATCTGGAGCCGCTCGGGCAGGCGCACCCGAGTCGCGGCGCGCCCCGAAGGGGTCCGCGCGAGTTGGCCGAGCGGCTGCTCGGCGGCGGTGAGGGCGTGCCCCACGCGGCGGCGTTAACGCGGCGGATCTAAGCCGGGGGCTCCTCCCCCCGGACCCCCGGCGGCGCTTGCCCTACGGCGACCGGTGACCGTTTCATCGCTGATGGCAGCGGGGGGTCCCACCCCCAGAGCCCCAGAGGCGCGTTTGCCCCGGGCAACAGTGGAGGATTTCTCGGTTGGTGGGCGGGG
>JBPCJI010000150.1:0-16433 GCA_051005475.1 Thermoleophilaceae bacterium | reverse complement strand
CCCACCGGGCGTTGGGGTCGAAGGTGCAGCGGCGGCTGATCTCCGCCTATGACATCACCCCCGAGGAGATCGGCGAGTTCGACTTCGCCTTCATCGGCACGATCCTGCTGCACCTGCGCAACCCGGTGGACGCCCTCGCGGCGGTACGCGGCGTGCTTCGCCCCGGCGCCCGGCTGATGAGCAACGACGCCATCTCGATCCCGCTCACGCTCCTGCGGCCGGGCGAGCCCGCCGCCGAGGTGGCGATGCAGCCGGAGCGGCCGTTCTGGTACGTGCCCAACCTGGCCGGGCGAAGGCGGATGGTGGAGGCGGCCGGCTTTGAGATCGAGTCGGCGGGCGGGCCATACATGATGCGCTACGGCGCCGGGTGGCAGCAGCCGGCGCATCCCCGGACGCTCACGCGCCCAGGGATGATGTTGCAGCGCCTGGTGCTCCGGCGGGGGGCCCCGCACAGCTGGCTGATCGCCCGCCCGCGGGGATGACCTGGGACGCGCTCCTCCGCGGGCTCAGATACCGAGCTCCTCCGAGGCCAGCCTCGCGCCCTCGAGCCGCGCCGAGATCTTCTGCATCGCCACGTCGCGCGCGAAGTCCGGCGAGCCGTGCTTGGGCTTCACGTCCCTGCTGAAGGGCGAGAAGCCGCAGTCGTCGGTGGCGCCGAGGCGCTCGACCGGGATGTGCTTCGCCGCCATAACGAGGTCGTTCTTGACCTGCTCCGCGGTCTCCACCTCGGGCGTGAGCGGATCGATCACCCCCATGAAGCAGACCTGCGCGACGCCGTTTGCGTCCTCGCGGCTGTTCTCACCGCAGAGCTTGTAGACCTTCTCCTTGTCGTCCTCGCTGGCGCACTGGATCAGGAAGTAGCCGGCGTTGATGTTGAACATCTTCGTCAGCAGCTTCTCGTAGGGGACCTCCTTGCTGTGGACGGAGTCGCAGTCGCCCCCGGGACAGGTGTGGATGCCGATGTTCCTGCGCTCCTCGGGGGAGAAGCGGTCGATCACGCGGTTGTTCAGCTCGATGAAGTCATCGAGCATGTCCTTCCCGGTCCAGGGGTTGCGCGAGTCGTTCTTGTTGGCCAGCCGGCCCTCGGTGAAGTCGACCGAGACGCGCACCGCGCCGGCGTCGAAGCACTGGCGGATGTCCTTCTCGCACTCGTCGCACAGGTCGCTGAGGAACTGCTCACGCGAGTAGTCCGGGATCTCGCCCTCGAGCGGGTGGAGCAGCATCAGCATCGAGGGCGCGATCACCGCCTGCTTGACCGGGTGGGTGGCGATCTGCCTGTTCTTCTCCACGAACTCCGAGGCGAAGGTCTTGTACCTGAAGGGGCCGCCGGTGAGCCGTGGCAGCTGGCGGTGGTGGCCGTCGTCGAAGATCGCGAAGTACTGGCCGTCCCCGGCGAGGTTGTCGGCCAGGCCGGTGCCCGCGAGCGTGTCGGTGATCGGGTAGGTGGCGAAGCTCGACTCCCGCTGCTCACCGTCGGTGACGGTCGGCTCGCCCGTCTCCTCCAGCCGCTTGATCGAGTCCTCGGCAGCCTCGTCCTGCTCGGCCTGGAGCTGCTCGAAGGTGATCTTCCCTTCGTCGTAGTCCGCGTAGGCCTCCTGGAGCTTCATCGGCCTGGGCAGGGATCCGACGACTTCGGTGGGAATCGGCATGTGGCTCTCCTCGGCTTGAAGGATGGTCAGCGGCCCCGGCGCTCTGAGGCGCTCTGCGCGCGGTGAAGCGGGAACGGCTCGCTCCCGACAGGGGACGCTAGAGCAGCCGATCGGCAGATGCGGGGGCGGGCGGGTGCCCTGGCTAAGCCGCGCGCGCCGCAGGCACGAGCCGCAGGCGCTCGGGCATGAAGGGCACGATCACCCGCTTCACGTACTCGGCTCCTCCTGCCACGATGGCCTTGCGGACGGGGGCCGGCGGCAGCGCCGCGAAGCCGTACCCGTCCCGGATCCGGTCGGGGAGCAACGCGATCGTGATGAAGTTGACGGTCTCGAGCAGGGGCCGGGCCATCCACGGTACGGGCGGCTCGAGCACGATCTCGCGTGCCCGCCGCCGTGCCCAGTCGGTCACGTGCAGAAAGTCGCCATCCAGCATCTCGTGCCGGTAGTCGTCCAGGTCCTCGAGCGTGTGCGGCATGTCGGAGGGTGCCAGGCCGAACAGCTCACCCACCAGCTTGTAGTCCTCCCAGTAGGCGGCCTCCTGCGTGCGGGACATCGAGCCCACGTACTTGCGGTAGACGACGACCCCGCTGTCGACGAGCGTGAAGAGCACCCACAGCAGCAGGTCGGGCTGACCGGCGCCGTAGGCGGTGCCCGCCGGGTAGCGCCCCACCGGCTCGCTGAGCACTCCCTTCACCTTGCCGTGCATGGCACGCACGCGCTCGGTCACCCGGTCGGCGTCCTCGCGCGAGCCGAAGCCGATCGTGCGCATCACCTGGGCGGTCCTGGCCAGCCGGTCATAGGGCTCGTCCACCGCGGTCGAGTGCGCGAGCAGCCCCTTCACCGCAAGCGGGTGGGCGGCCTGCATCAGCAGCGCCCGCGGGCCCGAGAGGGCGATCGCGCGCTCGCGCTGCACGATCCGCAGCATCGACTCGTCCGTGAAGTAGCTGTCCATCCGCCTTCAGGGTAGGGCCCCTAGAATCGGTGGACCATGCCGGCCCAGGCCTACGCGGGAAAGGAGTGTGTCTGCCAGCTCCGGCGCGGCATCTGCGACCAGAGCTGCGTGCAGGGCATGCTCGAGACCCCCTTCTACATCGCCTGCCTGAAGCTCGAGGGGCGCAGGTGCCTCGTGGTGGGCGGCGGCGACATCGGCCTGGAGAAGGTGGAAGGGCTGCTGGCGTGCAGCGGCGAGGTCACCCTCGTGGCCCCGGAGGCGATCGAGGCGCTACGCGACCTCGCTGCCGAGGGCTCGATCCGGTGGGAGCGCCGCGCCTACGAGCCGGCGGACCTCGATGGTGCGTTCATGGCCATCGCGGCCACGAGCGACACGGAGGTGAACATCCGTGTCTACGAGGACGCCGAGGCGCGGGCGATGCTCGTGAACGTCGTGGACGTGCCACCGCTGTGCAACTTCATCCTCCCGGCGATCATCCGCACCGGGCCGCTGGCGATCGCGATCTCCACCGCCGGGGCGAGCCCCGCGCTGGCGAAGCGGATCCGCAACCAGATCGCCGACGAGTACGGCGAGCCCTACGCCCGGCTCGCCGTCATGCTCAACGAGGCGCGCGGCTGGGCCAAGGGCACGCTGCCCACCTACCAGGATCGCAAGCAGTTCTTCGAGTCGATCGTGAACGGCGAGCCCGACCCCGTCGAGCTGCTTCGCCGGGGCGACGAGGAGGCCGTGCGGGATCTGATCGAGGCGGCGCGCCAGAGCGCGGTCGCGTAGTCGCCGCCGGGCCACGTCCCGAATCCCTCAGAGCATCCCCTTGTCCGCCAGCTGCTCGCGCGCGGACTCCGACTTCTCGGCCGCCGCCACCCCCATCCCCTCGAGCACCTGCGCCGCCTTGGTGAACTGCACCTCGGCGTACTCGATCACCTGCACGCGGTTGCCCCACGGGTCGCGGAAGTCAAGCCCGCGGGCGGGCAAGACCTCCGCGTCGGTGCCCGCGAGCGCCTCTAGCACCCCCTCGTGGTCATCGACCACGATGCCGAGGTGGCGGTGCTCGTCGCGCGTCCGGCCGCTCCCCCGCTCGGAGAGGGCGAGGAACTGGTCGCCCATGTCCAGGAAGGCCATCCCGGGAGCACGGCCGCGCATCGGGAAGTCGAAGACCGACCGGTAGAAGTCGACCGCGGCCTCGACGTCCCCCACCTCGAGCGCCACGTGGTTGATGCCGATGGCGCGCGCCATGGCCGCAGTCTGGCAAATCGCAGCGGTACGCTGGCGTGCGTGAGCGAGCTCTCCCACCTGGACGAATCCGGTCGCGCCCGGATGGTGGACGTGGGCGGCAAGGAGGTCACGGATCGACGAGCCGTCGCTCGCGGCACCGTGCGGATGGCACCGGAGACCGCCGCGCTCGTGAAGCGCGGGGACATGCCCAAGGGCGACGTGGCCTCCGTGGCGCGGATCGCGGGCATCCAGGCGGCCAAGCGCACCGCCGAGCTGATCCCGCTCTGCCACCCGCTCCAGCTCTCGCTCGTCGACGTGCTGATCGAGGTGGACGCAGCAGCGGGTGAGGTCGCGCTCACTGCCGAGGCCCGCACGAGCGGGCGCACCGGGGTCGAGATGGAGGCGATGACCGCGTGCGCGGTCGCGGCGCTCACCGTCTATGACATGGTCAAGGGAGTCGAGCGCGGAGTCGAGGTCGGCCCGATCGCGCTGACCGAGAAGACGGGCGGGCAGACCGACTGGCAGCGCGGATGAAGGCGGCGGTGCTGACGGTCTCGACCTCGCTGTCAGACGGCGACGGCGAAGATCTGTCGGGGCCCGCGCTCGTGGACCTGTGCGAGGCGGCCGGGCTTGAGGTCGTGCACGAGCTGGTCCCCGACGACCGCACCGCGATCGCGGCCGCCTTGCGCCGCCTCGCCGACGAGGACGGGATGCGCTTCGTCTTCACCACCGGCGGGACCGGCCTGACGGCGGACGACGTGACGCCCGAGGCCACCCGCGACGCGATCGACCGCGACGCACCGGGCTACGCGGAGACGATCCGCGCCGAGTCACGCAGGCACACCCCCCTCGGCATCCTCACGCGCGGGGTCTCCGGCATCCGCGGCCGCACCCTGATCGTCAACCTGCCCGGCAACCCGAAGGCGATCGGGCAGTCCTGGCCGGTGCTCGAGCCCACGCTGCGCCACGCCACAGACACCCTGAGACGATAAGTCGGCTCGAGAGCCTGTGACCGCCGCGATCGAGCTCGACCGCCTCGAGCGCCGCTACGGCGAGCGGATCGCGCTCACGGGCGTCAGCGTGAGCGTGGAGGAGGGCAGCACGCTCGTGGTGCTCGGCGCCAACGGCGCCGGCAAGACCACCCTGCTGCGCGTGCTCGCCACGCTCCTGCGACCCCACGGGGGCTCCTGCCGAATGCTCGGCCACGAGCTTCCGGGCGCGGCATGGGAGGTGCGCGGCCGTGTCGGCTACCTGGGCCACGACCCGCTCCTCTACCGCGACCTGACGGGGCGGGAGAACCTGCGCTACCACGCGAGCCTCCACGGCGTGGCGCGCGAGCGCGTGGCCGAGCAGCTGGCGGCGGTCGGGCTCGAGCGCCGTGGTGACGAGCCGGTGCGAGACCTCTCGAAGGGGATGGTCCAGCGCCTGGCCGTGGCCCGCGCCACCCTGCACCGCCCCGACGTCCTGCTGCTCGACGAGCCACGGGCAAACCTCGATCCCGGGGCCGCGGAGCAGCTGGAGCCGCTGATCGGCCGGGAGAGCGCAAGGACGCGCGTGCTGGTCACCCACGACGTCGAGGGCGGGCTGGCCGAGGCCGACGTGGCGCTCGGCCTGCGCGGGGCCACCCAGGCGTTCGCGCTCCCGGCGGGGGAGGTGGAGGCCTCCTCAGCGCGGGGGCTGTACGCGTGATCCGCGCCGCCGCCACGATCCTGCGCAAGGACCTCTGGATCGAGCTGCGCACGAAGCAGTCGGTGCCGGCGATGGCGCTCTTTACGCTCACCGTCTACGTGCTCTTTCACTTCGGGCTCGACCGCGACTCGCTCGATGGGGAGCTCGCCTCAGGCGTGCTGTGGGTCACGCTCCTGCTGGCCACCGTGATCGGGGTCTCCCGCCTGTTCGCCGCCGAGCGCGAGCAGGGCGGCATCGATGCGCTGCTGCTGGCCCCCGTGGACAGGACCGCGCTGTTCGTGGCGAAGGCCGCGGCGCTGTTCCTCTACCTGCTGGCGCTCGAGCTGGTGGCGGTGCCGGCCTTCGCGCTGCTGCTGCTGGGACCGGGCCTCGCCGGGGCCTTCCCGGAGCTGGCGGGCATCCTGCTGCTCGCCAACGTGGGCCTGGCCGTAGTGGGAGCGCTCGTCTCGGCGCTGGCGGTCGAGGCCCGCGCGCGCGAGCTGATCGTGCCGCTCCTGCTGCTGCCCCTGCTCGTGCCGCTGCTGATCGGAGCAGCGTCGGCCACCGAGCCGCTGTTGCGCGGGGACCAGTCCGCCGAGGACCTCGGGCGGTTCCTGGCCCTGCTCGGCGCCTACGACGCCGTCTTCGGGCTGATCGCCCTGGCCGTCTTCGACTTCCTGCTCGATGACTGAGCCTTTCGCGCGGGCGGCAGCGGACTGTCGGCAACCATCTAGCATGTGAAGCCCGTGTACTCCAAGGGAATCAGGCCGCTTTCGATCGCCGCCGTCGCCACCACGGCGGTCGCGCTGGCGCTCGTGTTCTTCTACGCGCCGGAGGACGCCGACCAGGGGCTGATCCAGAAGATCTTCTACGTCCACGTGCCGATGGCGATCGTGGCGCTCGGGGGATTCGTGGCCGGAGGGATCATGGCGATCAAACACCTGCGCACCGGTGAGCGCTCGTGGGACATGCGCTCCTACGTGGCGATCCACATGTCGATCATCCTCGGTGCCGGCGTGCTGGCCACGGGCGCGATCTGGGCAAAGGCCTCCTGGGGGCACTGGTGGGTGTGGGACGAGCCGGTGCTCGTCTCGTTCCTGGTCGTGTGGCTGCTCTACTGCGTCTACTACCCACTGCGCTACTCGATCGAGGACCCCGAGCGCCAGGCGCGCTACTCATCGGTGTTCGCGATCGCGGCCGGCGCCTTCGTCCCGATCAACTTCCTCGCGGTGCGCCTGGCCGAGTCCTACACCCACCCGCGCGTGCTCTCGCAGACCGGCGGCAACCTGCCCGGGGAGATGCGGCTCACCTTCCTCGTGTCGATCCTCGCCGTGACGCTCCTGTTCGTGACGCTGTGGAAGCTCGAGCTGGCCTCCAAGCACGCCTCGATGCAGCTCAAGCGGCTGCGGCGCCGCCTCGAAGCTGCCGCCACCTGATTTCGATGCCGCTACTGGCGCTCGACCCGGCCGGCAAGTACGTGGCCGGCGCTTACCTCGTCTTCTTCACCCTCGTCCTGATCTACGTCGCGATCATGGGGTCGAAGATCGCCCGCATCGAGCGCGAGGTGGCGGAGCTGCTCGAGCTGGTGGAGGAGAAGGGCAAGTGAGCGGCGCGCTGCTCGCCCTCGGGCTGTCGCACAAGACGGCGCCGCTGGCCGTCCGCGAGCGGCTGGCCCTGCCCGAGCGGCGGGCCAGCGCCGTGCTCGCGGAGCTGACGGCGCACGACGCGATCCACGAGGCCGTGGCGCTCTCCACCTGCAACCGATCCGAGCTCTACCTGATGGTCTCCGACACGGTGGCGGCCGAGAGCGCGGCGCTCGGCATCCTGTCCAAGCAGGCGGACATCCCGCTGATGGAGCTCACCGCCTCGCTCTACGACAAGCGCGGCATCGATGCGGTCCGGCACCTGTTCGGGGTTGCCGCGGGGCTCGACTCGATGATCGTGGGCGAGGCGGAGATCCAGGGCCAGGTCAAGCGGGCCTACGAGCTCGCGCTCAACGGGGGCGCCACCGGCCCGATCACCAACCGCCTCTTCCGCGAGGCGCTGGCGGCGGGCAAGCGCGTGCGCACGGAGACCAACGTGGGCCGCTCGCGGGTGTCCGTCTCCTCGGTCGCCGTGGAGCTGGCGGCCGAGCTGCTCGGGGACCTGAGCACCCGGCGCGTGCTCGTGATCGGGGCGGGCGAGAACGGGGAGGTGACAGCGAAGGCTTTGCGCGAGCGCGGGGTGCACACCGTGTTCGTCGCCAACCGTCACTACGATCGGGCGATCGGGCTCGCCCAGCGCTTCGAGGGGACCGCGGTGCGCATCGACGACCTTCCGCTCCAGCTGGCGGCGGCCGACATCGTGGTGAGCTGCACCTCCTCGCCACACCAGATCCTCGGATGGAAAGAGCTCGAGCGCGTGAGCCATGAGCGTGACGGTCGCCCGCTCGTGCTGATCGACATCGCCGTGCCGCGCGACGTGGAGTCCCGGGTGCGCGATCTTCCCGGCATCACCCTGTTCGACATGGACGACCTTCAGCGGGCCGTCGCCCGGACCCTGGACGTGCGCCAGGCCGAGGCCGCGCGCGCGCAGGCGCTCGTCGAGCAGGACACCGAGCGCTTCGAGCGCTGGATAGCGAGCCTCGACGTGGTTCCCACGATCGCTTCCATGCGTTCCCGTGGGAACGCGGTGGTGGAACAGGTCCTGCGAGAGAACGAATCGCGCTGGGAGTCGCTTTCCGAGGCCGACCGCGAGCAGCTCGGGGTGATGGCGCGCGCCGTGGTGAGCCGGATGCTGCACGAGCCGACGATG
This sequence comes from Thermoleophilaceae bacterium, assembly GCA_051005475.1. GTDB lineage: Bacteria > Actinomycetota > Thermoleophilia > Solirubrobacterales > Thermoleophilaceae > JAAYBF01. The sequence goes on along the minus strand of JBPCJI010000150.1, from coordinate 8,159 downwards.
CGCCTGAAGGGCTCGGTCGGCGACGACACCGCGTACGTGTACGTACACGCCCTGCGCGAGCTGTTCGGGCTGGACGAGGGCGCGCCCGGCCTCGAGGGCGAGCGGCCCGCCGCCGCGGAGGTCACCGAGCTCGAGACGCGCCGCCGGCGACGGGGTTGACCGCCGCCATCAGGCTCGGCACGCGCGGCAGCGCGCTTGCGCTGGCGCAGGCGACCCTCGTGCGCCAGGCCCTCGCGGAGCTCGGCGAGGAGGTCGAGCTGGTCACCATCACGACATCCGGTGACCACCGTCCGGGCGAGGACCCGGCGGCGGGACCGGCCGGCGACAAGTCGCGCTTCGTAAAGGAGATCGAGGAGGCCCTGCTCGCCGGTGAGGTCGACCTGGCGGTGCACTCCGCCAAGGACGTGCCCTCCGAGCTGCCGGCCGGGCTCTCGATCGTGGGCGTTCCCGAGCGCGCGGATGCCCGCGATGCCCTGTGCGTGAAGGGGGGTGGCGAGAAGGCCACGCTCGGCGACCTGGCGCCCGGCGCGAGCGTCGGCACCGCCAGCCTGCGCCGCCGCGCACAGCTGCTGGCCGCCCGGGCGGACCTCGACGTGCGCCCGCTGCGGGGCAACGTGGACACGAGGCTGCGGCGCCTCGCCGATGGAGAGCTCGGAGCGATCGTGCTGGCGAGCGCCGGGCTCGCGCGGCTCGGGCGTGAGGAGGGGTGCGCGATCTCCCAGGCAGAGATGACCCCGGCGCCCGGACAGGGGTGCCTGGCGCTCGAGGCACGCGCGGAGGACTCCCGGGCGGGCGAGTTGGGCGCGCGGCTGACCCACCGGGACTCGCTGACGGCGCTCACCGCCGAGCGCGCGCTGGTGGCGGGGATCGGAGCGACCTGCCGCACGCCCGTGGGCGCTCACGCGCGGCTGGAGGGCGGCGCGCTGCGGCTCGACGCATTCGCGGGGATGCCCGACGGCAGCGCGTGGATCAGGGACACGGTGGAGGGGGACGCCGCTGGGCCGACTGCGCTGGGCGAGGCGGCGGCGGGACGCCTGCTGGCGGCCGGGGCGGCCGAGCTGCTGGAGGCGGCCGAGCGGTGGCCATCCCGCTGAGGCCCGCTGGCCCGGGCGGCTCGCCGCTAGCATCGTTGGTTTGGCCCACCGGCCCGATCGACTCGACGACATCGGGCCGCCGCCACCGGGCAGATTGGTGGCCCCGCGCCCGCGCGGCAGGCCTGAGGCGGCTAGCGTTCGATCGGTGGCAGCCCGCGGCATCGTCTACCTCGTAGGAGCCGGCCCGGGCGACCCCGGGCTGATGACCGCACGCGGGCTCGAGCTGATCTCCGAGGCCGACGCGATCCTCTACGACCGGCTCATCCCCCCGACCGCGCTCGAGCGGGCCCGGGCCGACTGCGAGCTGCGCTACGTGGGGAAGCGCCCGGGCGAGTCCGCGATGGGCCAGGAGGGGATCAACGCCCTGCTGGTGGAGTTGGCGCGCGCCGGCCGACAGGTGGTGCGGCTGAAGGGGGGCGACCCGTTCGTCTTTGGCCGCGGCGGCGAGGAGGCGGAGGCGCTGGCCGCCGCCGGGCTGCGGTTCGAGGTGGTGCCGGGGGTGACCGCCGGCGTGGCCGCGCCCGCCTATGCCGGCATACCCGTCACCCACCGCGACGCCGCGTCGGCAGTCGCGTTCGTAACCGGCCATGAGGATCCGGACAAGGACGAGAGCGCCCTGGACTGGGGCGCTCTCGCGCGCTTTCCCGGCACGCTCGTGCTCTACATGGGGATCGCGAACCTCGCCTCTATCACGGAGCGGCTGATCGCGGCGGGAAGGCCGGCCCAGGAGCCTGCGGCGGTGATCGAGCGCGGCACGCTGGCGGGACAGCGGACGGTGACCGGGACGCTCGCGGACATTGCGACCGGGGTGGCGCAGGCCGGCCTCCGCGCCCCCGCGATCACGGTCATCGGCGACGTGGCCGACATGCGTGAGACGATCGCCTGGCGCGAGCGGCGACCGCTCCACGGCCGCTGCATCGCGGTCACACGCGCGCGCGCGCAGGCCAGCGGCCTGGCGGCGCGGCTGCGATCGCTCGGCGCCGAGGTCGTGGAAGCCCCCGCGATCCGGATCGAGCCGCGGCCGGTCGAGGGAGAGCTGGCAAGCGCGCTCGAGGCGATCGGCGACTACGCACTCTTATGCCTCACGAGCCCCAATGGCGCCGAGCTGCTCTTCGATGCGCTCGAGGATGGCCGGCGCGACGCGCGTGCGCTCGCCGGCGCCACCGTGGCGGCGATCGGTCCCGGCACCGCGGCCGCGCTCGCCCGGCGCGGCATCAGGGCCGACGTGGTGCCCCGGCGCTCGGTGGCGGAGGCCCTCGTCGAGGAGCTCGAGGGCGTGCCGGTCGAGGGCCGCAAGGTGCTGGTCGCACGGGCCGCCGAGGCCCGGGACGTCCTCCCCGACGCGCTGCGCGACCGCGGCGCGGAGGTCCACGTGGCGGCGCTCTACGACACCGTCGCCGAGCCTCTCTCCCAGGAGGCCCGTGCCGGGCTGCAGCGCTCGGACTACGTGACGTTCACCTCGAGCTCCACCGTGACGATGCTGCTGGAGGCACTCGGACCCGCGGACGGGCTGCCCGACCGGGCGCGGATCGTCTCGATCGGCCCGGTCACCAGCGCCACCGCCCGCGAGCGGGGGCTGAGCGTGCACGTCGAGGCCGAGCGGAGCGACATCGACGGCCTGGTGGACGCCTTGCTGAAAGACGCGGCTTGATCATCACGCTGCTCACCGACTACGGCCACGACGACGACTTCGTCGGGGTCTGCCACGGCGTGATCCGCTCGATCAGCCCGGACACGCCGATCGTCGACATCACCCACTCGCCACACCGGCTCGAGCCCGTGTCGGCCACCTTTCACGGCCGGGACGTGTTCGCGCCCGTAGCGGCGGCGCTGGCGAGCGGCTCGGACCCTGCGCAGGCCGGCGAGCCGATCGACCCGGCCACGCTCGCGCGGGTCGAGCTGCCCCAGCCGCGCACCGAGGGCGACACGCTCGTGGCCCACACGCTGACCGTCGACCGCTTCGGGAACGCGGGCCTCAACGTGCGCCGCGAGGAGCTGGCGGCCGACCTGGGAGCAACGGTGGAGATCGCAACGGGGGGCGAGCGCTACCTGGCCACCCACGCGGTCGCGTTCGCCGACGTGAAGCCGGGCGAGCTGATCCTCTACGAGGACGCCTACAGGATGCTCGCAGTGGCGATCAACCGGGGCGACGCCGCCACCACGCTGGGGCTGACGCTCGACGCCGAGGCGCGCCTGCGGCCTCGATGAGCGGGCTCGGCCGCCCCCGGGTGCACCACCGGACGGTGGACTCGACCAACGAGCGCGCCAAGGCCCTGGCGCACTTTGGCGCCCCCCACGGCACGGTCGTGACCGCGGACGCGCAGGCCGCCGGCCGGGGACGCCAGGGGCGAGCCTGGATCGCGCGGTCGGGCGGTGCCCTGCTGATGTCGCTCTTGATCCGGGGCCTCGAGGAGCGCCACGCCATCCTCCCCCTGACCGCTGCCGTGTCCGTCTGCGAAGCGGCTGAGGCGTGTGCGCCCGTGACGTGCGCGATCAAGTGGCCCAACGACGTGTGGATCGAACGACGCAAGCTCGCCGGCATCCTGATCGAGGTTCGTCCTCAGGAGGGGTGGGCGGTGGTCGGAGTGGGCCTGAACGTCTGTGAGCGCGAGTTCCCCGGGGAGCTGAAGGGCACCGCCACCTCGCTTGCGCTCGAGTCACCCGGCGCCGGTGCGCAGTCGCCGGAGCAAGCCTTGGGAGAGCTGCTGATCTGTCTCGAGCGAAGGCTGGCCGAGCCTGCTGCCAAGGTGCTCGAGGCCTGGCGCGGGAGAGATGCCCTGTACGGCAGGCAGATCGCTTGGAACGGCGGCGAGGGCACCGCCGCGGGGATCGACGACTCCGGTGACCTTCTGGCAGACACCGTGCAGGGACGGGTGGCGCTCGAGGCGGGCGAGGTTCATCTGGCACGCGTGGGGTAGAGCCGGCACGGCCGGCCCTACGGCCGGAGCCGGGGCCCACCGCCTACCTACCCGCGCCCCTCCCCCACCGGCGCCGGCGTCTCGAGCGTTTCGGTGCCGTTCTGGGCCTCGGCACCCTTCCCCGCCGGGGCGCCGTTCCCGTCCTCTCCCCCCTGCGCGCCGCGGCCGCGGGGCCTGCGCCCCCCGCGGGGCCTGCGTCCCCTCGGGAAGGTCCTCAGCAGATCGCGGGCCAGCGCCGAGGGCTTGCGCGCCATCCGCATGCGGGCCCCGTCGAGCACCTGCTGGGCCTCGGGCGTGTGCGCGAGCGCCGCGGCCAGCAGCGCGGCCTGCAAGCGGCGGTCCTGCTTCTTGCAGGCCTGCACGAGCCGCCGGGCGTTGCGGGCGTGGGCGCCTCCGGATGAGTTCACGAGCAAGCCGAGCAGGCGCTTTGTCTCCGGCCAGCGCGACACCGCGTACTCCTCGTGCACCTCGCGGCTGTACTCGGCCAGGTGCCACAGCCAGCGGCTGGCCTGATCGCGGCGCCCGATCGGCCGCTCGGCGAGGGACTGGAGCAGCACCTTGACCCCCTCGCGGCGCTCCTCGCGAGTCCACCCCCCGACGATCTCGACGGCCTCGTCGAACGCCTCCGGGTCGCGCAGCGCACCGACCTCCTGCAGCGCCCGGACGCGCAGCTGGGAGTTGCGGTTTCGCTGCAGGCATGTGATCAGGTAGCGGCGGCGCAGCTCGCCGGTGTTGTCGAAGTGCAGCATCGCCTTGGCGCGGCGCCAGTTTCCCGAGGCCACCCGCGCCCCGGCGAGCGCAGCCCACGCGTGCTGCTCTCCCCAGGACAGGTGCTCGACGGCGATCCTCCACAGCTCGCGCTCGAAGACCTGCGCGCGGCGCTCCTCGTCGGCGGTCACGGGCACCACGCGGCGCTCGACACGCAGCCGCCGGCCGCGGCCGCGGCGCACGGGGCCGACGACGATCGCGCCTCCCCTGTACACGTCGCGGTCGAGCAGGCTGTGGAGCGTGACCACGGGGTCGTCGTTGGCGGTTGCCGGGTGCACGAAGTCCACGACGATGCCGGCCTCCTTGCCCTGCTGCCGGCGGGTCACGCGACCGACCCGCTGCTGGTAGATCCGCCGTGAGGCGGTGGGCGCCAGGTGCATGCAGACGGTCGCCCGGGGCGAGTTCCAGCCCTCGGCGAGCAGCTGGGCGTTTATCAGCACGTCGATCTCGCCCCGCTCGTAGGCCGCCAAGACGCGCGTGAGCTCGCGCTTGGGGGTCTCGCCCGAGACGGCCTGGGCCTTGATGTCCGCCGCCCGGAAGGCCTCGGCCACGTTGTGCGCGTGGCGCACGCCGGCCGAGTAGACCACGCCCGGAACGTTCTTGAAACGCACCTTGTAGAGGTCTGCCACGGCGACGTTGAACGGGGTCTGGTCGAGCAGAGCGGCCAGCTCCTCCTGGTCGAAGTCCTGGTCGACCTCGCCGCGGCGCAGCGGCACCTTCGAGATCGAGCGCACGCCCACGCCGGGAGGGATGCGCACGCAGCGCAACGGGGCGATCACTCCGCGCCGCGCCGCCTGGGCCAGGTCGAAGCGGGAGGTCTGGGTCGGGAAGAGGTCGGTCACGTGCCGGGCGATCAGCGCCCCGGTCGCCGTCATGCCCACGAACACCGGTCCCTGCCACCTGCGGATGGCCGCGCTCGTCTTCTCGCCGAGCGCTGTGTGGGCCTCGTCGCAGATGACGATCGCGTAGGCGTCGGAGATCTTGCCGGCGTTGCGAACGAACCACTGGTAGGTCTCGACCGTGACCGGCCCGGTGGCGGGCGGGTCGCCGTCGCTTCCGAGCAGCGGTGCGCGCACGCGCTTCTTGTAGCCGCGGTCGGACAGCTCGCCGTTGAACTGGTCGACGAGGTTTCGGCGGTGCGTGAGGATCAGCACGCCCCCCGTACGGGAGGCCTCCACGAAGCCGAGCGCGGCGACCGTCTTGCCCGCACCGGTGGCGTGCTCGAACCAGAACCGCCGGGCGGCGTTGGAATCATCCGGCGCGGCGCCGGCGGCGGCCTCCTCCGCGGCCTCCTCCGCGGCGTCCCAGTCGAGCGGCTCGTCCTCCTCTGCGAGCTCCTCGTCGCCCTCGATCTCGACCTCTCCGGAGGGCAGCTCCTCGACGACCGCCGCGGGGCGCGCTCCGTTGCCGTTGCCGTTGCGGGCGGCGGCGACCTGCGACTCGGCGGTGAGGGCGATCAGGGTGCCCGAAAGCGCGTCCACCTGGTGGGCGGAGAGCACGGTGCCGTCCTTCAGCGTCGGCTCCTCCTGGGCGAGCACGCGCTCGAGCCCGAGGATGAGCGAGAACTCCCGGCGCCACTCGACCGAGGGCTCCGCCCGGCCGGCCGCGATCTCCTCGAGGGCCGCATCGAGGGCGCGGCGGCGCGGCGTTCCGGGTACCAGCGCCGTGGCGGGGTCGTCGCCCTCGAGCACGAACGGCTCGCGGGAGAACTCTTCGGCGCGCTCGAGATCCGCGCCGGATACCGGCGCCGCCTCAGCCAGGGAAGTGCTCTCAGCCAATCGTGGCCTCTGTTCTGTAAGGAAGGCGCGGGGCTGCCGTTCCGCGGTGGAAAACGGGCCGTCGCGGCACTGCGGTCCACACGTCGTGTCGCCGCCCCTTGGTGTTGTTTGCCGGAGCGGCGCGGAGGCGCAGTGCATCCAATGCCCTGCGTCCTCACGTATTACAGCACAAAGCCGCGCGCCTGCCACCCTTTCACTTCGAAATGCGAACCATTCCGTGCATCCTCGTCTGCGCCGCGTTGCTCGCGGGGTGTGGTGAGGGGGGCAATCCGAAGAGCGCCGCGCCGCCTCAGCGCGACGCGAAGGCGGCCTTCGCCGGTGCTCCTGCGCCCCTGGCCAAGCTGCACGCCGAGTCGAACGAGCTGCTCGGTGGCGGCCGGGCGGCCTTCGAGGCGCGCCTGAGGGAGCTGCGGGGATACCCCGTGGTCGTGAACAAGTGGGCCTCCTGGTGTGGCCCGTGCGCCGCGGAGTTCCCCTTCTTCCAGAAGCAGGTCATCGAGCGAGCAAAGAAGGTGGCCTTCATCGGCGTGAACGGCAACGACAACGACGCCAACGCCAAGGAGTTCCTCGCGCGACTTCCGGTGAGCTTCCCCAGCTACAAGGACCCCGACCTGAAGGTCTCGGCCTCCTTCAACGGCGTCGCGGCCTTTCCGAGCACGGCCTTCTATGACTCCAAGGGCGAGCTGGCCTATCTGAAGCAGGGCGGCTACGCCACCGAGCAGAAGCTCGCCGAGGACATCGAGCGTTACGCTCGATGAATCGGGTCGACGGGCGACATCCAGGTGCGGGGAGCCCGCACGGTGGAGAAGCGGCTTGCCTGAGCTGCGCATCGATCCCCTGTCGGGGCTGCGGGTGATCGTCGCGGCCGAGCGCGGCGAGCGTCCGGGGGCGTGGCTCCAGCCAGGCCCATGCCCCGCGATCGATCCGGAGACCGATCCGTTCCGCGAGGGGCATGAGGACCGCACGCCCCCGGAGGTCTACGCCCTGCGCCCGGGCGGGGGCGGCGCCGACACCCCGGGTTGGCGCGTGCGCGTGGTCCCCAACCTCTACCCGGCGCTGGTCGAGGGACCGGCGGACAACGCGGACCCGCTCGCGTCCGGGCGCGGGGACCCCGACCTGTCCGCCGTGCGCCCCGCCGGCGGGGCGCACGAGGTGATCGTGAACACCCCCGAGAGCGTTTCCTCGCTGCATGGCATCGGTCCCGCCGGGCTCGGCGAGGCGATGGGCGTGTGGCGCGAGCGCATCCGGGCCAATGCGCGGTCCGCCTACGTCCACGTGATCGTCAACGAGGGGCGGGAGGCGGGCGCCTCGCTGCCCCACACCCACGCGCAGGTCTACGCCCTCCCGTTCGTCCCCGCGGCCGTCGCCCGCGAGCGCGAGCGGTTCACGGCCTACTCCGACCGCACCCAAGGGCGCAACCTGCTGGCGGACCTGATCCAGGAGGAGGTCCGCCGCCGCGAGCGCCTGGTGGCGGTGGACGACGAGGCGGTGGCCATCTGCCCTTTCGCCTCGCAGGGGCCCTTCCACGTCCAGCTCGCTCCCCGCGCCACGGCCGCGCGCTTCGAGGATGACGGGCCGCTCGGGGCGGCGCTGCTGCACGA
>JBPCJI010000149.1:0-6702 GCA_051005475.1 Thermoleophilaceae bacterium | reverse complement strand
TCGGCAAGGCGCTCACCGCCCGACAGGACGGCCAGCGCGCCGAGGCGGTCGCGATCTCCTGGTCAGCCCAGCGGCGCCTGCACCGCACCTGGACACGACTCGAGCAGCGCGCCAAGCGACGCACGATCATCGCCGTTGCCGCCGCCCGCGAGCTGACCGGCTTCTGCTGGGCGATCGCCCAAATCGAATGACATCGACCCCTGACAGCACACATCCCGTCGGCTGGGTCGGTGGCGGCCCGGCAACGCGCGGGGAACCCGCGACTGCCCTATGAGCAACCCGCCCCCCATCGGGGCCGGCCACGCCCGATCCTAGACAGCGGCTCCCCACGACGAACCAATGGTCCTGCGGTCCAACCCGCGAATATCAGCCTGACCGTGCGTCGCGCACACCCCGCCGGACCGCCACCCACCCCGGCCGACCACACACCCATCAGAAAGGCAGCGCCAATGCGCCAACACGCCGACCCCGACTTGACAAACAGCTCTCCATATCAGGGGATGGAGAGCTCGGCGGTGTCCTGGAGCCCGCGCACCGTCCCGGCACGCTCGGCCTCGTCCGAAACGGCGCGCGCGACCTCTCGGCTCACCTCGCGGTTGAAGACGCTCGGGATGATGTAGTCCTCGGCCAGCTCATCGTCTGCCACGGTGGCGGCGATTCCCCTCGCGGCGGCGATCTTCATCTCCTCGGTGATCGCCTGCGCGCGCACGTCCAGAGCTCCGCGGAAGATGCCGGGGAAGGCCAGCACGTTGTTGATCTGATTGGGGTAGTCCGAGCGCCCGGTGGCCATCACGCGCACGTAGGGCGCGGCGTCCTCCGGACGCACCTCGGGGTTGGGGTTGGCCATCGCGAACACGAACGGGTCCGTATTCATCCGCGCGAGGTCGGGCGCGGAGATGATCCCGGGGCCCGAGAGCCCGACGAAGAGGTCCGCGCCCTCGAGCACCTCGGTCGGGGAGCCCGAGCGGCGGTCGTGGTTGGTGTTCTCCGCCAGCCAGGCCTTGGGCGCATTCATCGATCCGGCGTCGTAGTCCTCACGGCCCTTGTGGATCGCCCCGGCACGATCGCACGCGATCACCTTCGAGATGCCGGAGTTCATCAGGATCTTCGACACCGCGACCCCCGCCGCGCCGGCACCCACGATCACCACCGAAAGCTCCTCGATGCTGCGCCCGGTCAGGCGGCAGGCGTTGATGAGGGCGGCCAGGACGACGATCGCCGTGCCGTGCTGGTCGTCGTGAAAGACAGGGATGTCCAGCTCCTGGATCAGCCGCTGCTCGATCTCGAAGCAGCGTGGCGAGGAGATGTCCTCGAGGTTGATGCCGCCGAAGGTGGGCGCGAGCAGCTTGACGGTCTCGACGATCTTGTCCGGGTCCTTGGTGTCGAGGCAGATCGGGAACGCGTCCACGCCGGCGAACTCCTTGAACAGCATCGCCTTGCCCTCCATCACGGGCATGGCCGCCTCCGGGCCGATGTCGCCGAGTCCGAGGACCGCGGTGCCGTCGGAGACGACGGCCACGGTGTTCGCCTTGATCGTGTACTTGAACGCCTTCTGGCGGTTCTCGGCGATCGCCGAGCACACCCGCGCGACCCCCGGGGTGTAGGCCATCGAGAGCTCATCGCGCGTCCTCACCGCCGTGGCGAGGCCGGTGAAGATCTTCCCCCCGCGGTGAAGCTCGAAGGTGCGGTCGAGCGTCTCGAGCAGCTTGGCCTGCCGCACCCCCTGCACGGCCTTGATCACCCTTCCGCGGTGGTCCTGGCCCTCACAGTCGATCGTGATCTCCCGCAGCGTGCCGCTGCCGTGGGCCTCGAGGGTGTCGACGGCCACGATCGAGCCGCCGGCGCGCGTGATCGCCGCCGTGACCTTTCCGAGCGTGCCCGACTCGTGGGGCAGCTCGACCCGCAGGGTGAGGGAGAACTGGGCGCTTGGGGTGGCCATCCGAAAGCGAGGATATCCACCGGGGGCTCCCGCCCCGGACCCCCGGCGCCGTTTGGCCTACGTCCGCGGCTACCGTTTCATCGGATGTCCCCGTGTGGGGAACAAAAGGTGCGCGTACCGCACCCAACGACGGCCACACGTTGTGCCGTGAGGACTTGGATGGGTCCGCCTTGGTCGGCAGGGCGCCCCGAGCGCAGCCGCCCGGCTCGTAGGATGAAGGGGTGTCTGAGGACTCCCCGCGCGAGCTCTTTCTGATCGACGGGAACAGCCTCGTCTACCGCGCCTTCTTCGCACTCCCGGAGACCATCGCCACCTCACGGGGGCAACCCACGAACGCCATCTTCGGCTTTGCCTCGATGCTCGTGAAGCTGCTCACCGAGTACGGCCAGAAGCCGACGATCGTGGCCTGGGATGCCGGCATGTCGGGCCGCGAGGAGGCCTACCCCGCCTACAAGGCCGGCCGCAAGTCGCGCCCCGACCTGCTGCGTGAGCAGTGGCCGCACATGGAGCCGCTGGTGGACGCCTTCGGCTATGCCAACGTCAAGGTCGAGGGCTACGAGGCCGACGACGTGATCGCCACGCTGGCGTGCCGGGCGCGCGAGCAGGGAGTGGATGTGACGGTCGTGACCGGCGACAGGGACGCCTTCCAGCTGATCGAGGACCCCCCGCCAGGGGGGGCAGGCGGGGTGAAGGTGATGGCAACCGGACGCGGCATCACTGAGACCAAGATCTACGACCGTGAGGCGGTGATCGACCGCTACGGGATCCCGCCCGAGCTGATCCCCGACTTCTACGGCCTCAAGGGCGACAGCTCGGACAACATCCCGGGCGTTCCGGGGATCGGCGACAAGACCGCGGCCCAGCTGCTGCAGCAGTTCGGCGACCTGGAGTCCGTGCTCGCGGGCATCGACGAGATCTCCGGGGCAAAGCGCAAGCAGAACCTCGTGAGCCACGCGGAGGACGCGCGGGTGTCAAAGCGGCTCGCCACATCGATCCGGGACGTCCCGATCGAGCTCGACCTGGACGGTCCGCTCGACGGGGAGCCCGACCGCTCGCGCCTGCGCGCCGTCTTCCGGGAGTTCGAGCTGCGCGACCCGCTGCGGCGCCTCGAGGAGGCACTCGGCGGCGAGGACGCCGCAGCGCCCCGAATCGAGCCCTCCGATGCGCTCAGCGCGCGGGCGCGCACGGTGCCCGCCTCCGCGCTGGCGGCGCTGGAAGGCTCGCTCGCGACGCTGGTCGCCGAGCGGCCCGTGCCGGCGGAGGACCAGCTGCCGGGGATGGGGGATGAGGCGCCGCTGCGGTTCGCGGCCTACGCCGGTGGTGCCGAGGTGCTCGAGGGTGAGGCAGGCTCCCTCGGTGAGCTGCTCGCGGGCTGGGGCTCGCGACCGGTGGTGGCGCACGATTGGAAGTCCCTCGCCGCCGCCGAGGATCGCTGCGAGACGCCGCTGCTCGAGCATGACACCGAGGTGGCGGCGTACCTGATCGACCCCGCGCGCCGCGGGTACCCGCTCGCCGAGCTGATCGAGGAGACGGGACTGGGCGCGACGGTGAAGGACGGGAGCGAGCCGGCCGAGCGCGCGGTGCTGACGCGGGCGCTGGCCGTGCGCCAGCGGGCGATCCTCGAGGAGCTCGACCTCACCCGCCTGCTGAGCGAGGTCGAGCTGCCGCTCGTCGAAGTGCTCGTGGAGATGGAGCGCGCCGGGGTGAAGCTCGACGTGGAGACCGTGCGCTCGATCGCCGCCCGGGTCGACGAGCAGGCGCTCGCGCTCGAGCGTGAGATCTGGGAGCTGGCGGGCGAGGAGTTCACGATCGGATCGCCCCAGCAGCTCGCGCCGATCCTGTTCGAGAAGCTGGGACTGTCAAGGAAACGGCGCGGGAAGACGGGGTTCTCGACGGACGCCCGCGTGCTGCACGCGATCCGCGGCGAGCACGAGATCGTGCCGAAGATCGAGACCTGGCGCGAGCTGACCAAGCTGAAGTCGACCTATCTCGATGCCTTCCCGTCACTGCTCGGCCCCGACGGCCGGCTGCACACCACGTTCAAGCAGACGGCCACGACCACGGGCCGCCTGTCGAGCACGAATCCGAACCTGCAGAACATCCCGATCCGCACCGAGCTCGGCCGTGAGATCCGCGCCTGCTTCACCGCGGAGGCGGGCCACCGGCTGATCTCGGCCGACTACTCGCAGGTCGAGCTGCGGCTGCTCGCCCACATCGCCGGGGAGGAGGTGCTGAAGGACATCTTTCGCCGGGGGGAGGACGTGCACACCGCCACCGCCGCCGAGATCCTGGGTGGGGGGAGGGATTCGGCACGGACGCCGGATGCCTCGCAGCCGCATCCCGACCCCGGCACCCGGTCGAAGGCCAAGATGGTCAACTACGGCATCGTCTACGGACTGTCGGCGTTCGGCCTCGCCGACCGGCTGCAGATCCCCCACGAGGAGGCACAGGCGTTCATCGACCGCTACCTCGAGCGTTTCCCGGCGGTGCGCCGCTTCATCGAGGCCACCGTCGAGAAGGCCACGGACGAGGGCTTCGCGGCCACCCTCCACGGCCGCATCCGCCGCATCCCCGAGCTGCGCGCGCGTCAGCGCCAGACGCGGCTGCTGGGAGAGCGCCTGGCCGTGAACATGGTGATCCAGGGCACCGCTGCGGACATCATCAAGGTCGCGATGGTCCGCTGCCGGGCGGCGCTGCGCGAAGCGGGGAGCTCCACCCGGCCCGTGCTCCAGATCCACGACGAGCTGCCCTTCGAGGCACCCGAGAGCGAGGTGGAGGAGGCGTGTGAGATCGTGCGGCGCGAGATGGCCGGCGCGTTTGAGATGGATCCTCCGCTGGAGGTGGACGTGGCGGCGGGCCTCAACTGGCTGGAGGCGAAGTAGGTGAAGTGGCTGCCGGTGCTCGCGACGGTGATGGCCGGCGGGCTGGTCGCCATGCAGGCCCCGATCAACTCCGCGCTGGGCAAATCCGTGGGCACTTTTGCGGCCGCGTCCGTCTCGTTTGCGATCGGGCTCGCCGTGCTCGTGGTCATCACGCTCGTGGCGGGCGGGGGCTTTGGCGATGTTCCGCGCGCGGGCGATCTGCGCTGGTACTACCTCACTGGCGGCCTCCTCGGGGCGGCCTACGTGACCACCGTGCTGCTGTCTGTGCGGGAGTTGGGAGCCGGGGGCGTCACCGCGGCTACGATCGCCGGTCAGCTCACCATGTCCGTGATCATCGACCGCGCCGGGCTGCTCGGGTTGCCCGAGCGTGGGCTCACCGCCCAGCGCCTGCTGGGGATCGCCCTGCTGGCCGCCGGCACCGTGCTGGTCGTCCGGGACTAGGGTTGCGAAATGCTCGCACTCGGCGTTCGCGGTGAGCCGATGAGGCCTGGCTCGCGTGCGCCGCTTGCCGCGGCTCTCGCTCTGCTCGCGTTCCCGGCACCCGCGTCACACGCATCTTTTCCGGGGCCCAACGGACCGATCGCACTTACTCAGTTCGCCACCGCGGGAACCAGGACTCCAGCTACATCCAGCTCATCTCGTCGCGGGGACGAGATCTGGGGCGCGTTGCGCAATGCACGGTGGCGGCCCGGGTGGCCTGCCCATACTCGCCCTCGTTCTCGCCCGACGGCTCGCGACTCGCGCCGGCTGCTGGCACTCCGACCGGGCGGCGACGTGCCCGCCGACCTGTTCGTAGTCCGCAGCGATGGCACGCGGCTGAAACGGGTCTACCGCACCAGGGCGCCGGACGACACGTCGTTCGATTCTGTGCTGGATGCGGCTTGGGGGCGACGCCGGCCGTGAGCTCTCCGAGTGATCGCCGCCTCTGGGTCGTGTAGTACACGTAGTGTATCTCGTGATACGCTGGTGTCGTGCGGAGCGTCCGGCTGGATCCCGACCTCGACGACCTGGTGCGGCGGGCCGCGGCCCAGGAGGGATCGTCTGTGTCCGAGTTCCTCCGTCTGGCGGCCGTCGAACGGGCGCAGCGCATAGTCGACCGGCGTGATCAGCTGACCGATGTGCTCGGGGCGGTGCGGTCCGCCGGAGGCACCGCCGCGCGCACCGGCTCCGCGTTCTCCGATCTGCTCGAAGACCGCAAGCCGTAAGCGGTGACGCTCGCCGATGCCGGCCCGCTGATCGCGCTGATCGACGCGGGGGAGCCAGACCACGACCGCTGCCGCCTAGCGCTCGAGCGGCTCCCACTCCCGCTGCTCACCACCTGGCCTGTCTTTACGGAGGCGATCTATCTGCTGGGCCGAGCCGCAGGCTGGCCGGGCCAAGACGCGCTATGGCGCATGGTGGAGCGGCGCGCACTCGTCCTAGCAGACATCGAAGATGCCCTCGTCGCCCGAAGCGCGGATCTCATGCGTCGCTACAACGACCACCCGATGGATCTCGCCGACGCGACGCTCGTCGCGCTCGCCGAAGCACGCGACCTCCGGGAGATCTTTACGCTCGACAGCGACTTCCGGACATACCAACTGCGCGGCAAGCGCCACCTCAGCGTAATTCCCGACTGACCGCGAATGCCTATGCCGCGGCGCGCCCACCCGCGCCGACGCCTCGCCGCGCCCTCGGCGCCGGCGCCGGCCCGACGAACTCCGGCGGCGCGATGTCCCGGTAGTGGCCGAAGGACCAGTCCACGAGCCGGCGCCGCTGCATCGTCCCGACCACTCCGTGCAGCACGCGCGGCCAGACCTTCGGAACCGCGTGCTGGGCGCGCAGGATCCAGCGGTACTTCCACTCGTGGGAGTCGCTGAAGGCCCCGTAGCGGCGCAGCGC
>JBPCJI010000148.1:0-5340 GCA_051005475.1 Thermoleophilaceae bacterium | reverse complement strand
AGGAGAGGGCGTGCGGCGGACAGATCAGCGCCGCGCCGCCATCGTGGCGCTCTACCAGGCCGACTTGAACTGTCGCAGTGCCCGCGACGTGCTGGAGCCCACCGCCAGGACGTTCACCCGCGAGCTCGTGCAGGGGGTGGAGCACTGGCGCGAGGAGATCGACGGGCTGATCGAGCGCCACGCGGTCGGTTGGACGCTCGACCGGATCGCCCCGGTCGAGCGCAACATCCTGCGCGTCGCGCTCTTCGAGGTCCTGCACCGCCCCGACGTGCCGGCCGAGGTTGCGATCGACGAGGCCATCGAGGCCGCGCAGGAGCTCTGCGGCGCGGACGCGCCGGGCTTCGTGAACGGCATCCTGGGAGCCGTCCACCGCGAGAGCGTCGGCACGGCGTGACCCCGGATCTCGACACCCTGGTCCGCGAGCTGAGCGACGCAGCCGCGAGACTGCGCGCCGGTGAGATGGACCCCGTGGAGGCGGCCGCCGAGGTGGAGCGCTGCGCGGAGCTGGCGGGACGGGTCGGAGCGGAGCTCGACCGCGCCGCTCGCGAGGCCGAGCGGGAGGCCCCGGCCGAGGGCCAGGAGCAGCTTCTCTGAGCACGCCCGCCGCAGAGGCCATCTATCCGGTCGAGCTCCAGGGGCAGGTGGACGCCTACCTCGCCGATCTGAGCTTCGGCGCCGAGGCCGGGACGGCGGGGCTCGACGAGGCGATGCGCTACTCGCTGCTCGCCGGGGGAAAGCGGATCCGCCCGGTGCTCGCCCTCGCCACCGCCGAGGCGCTCGGGCGCGAGCCGGGCGAGGTGATGCCGCTCGCCGCCGCCCTGGAGATGGTCCACACCTACTCGCTCATCCACGACGACCCCCCCGCGATGGACGACGACGAGCTGCGTCGCGGGAAGCCCACCTGTCATCTGGCCTATGGCGAGGATGTCGCGATCCTGGCGGGCGACGGGCTCTTTGCGGAGGCGCTCGGGTTGGCGCTGACTCGCCAACGGGGGGCTCCGGCTCGCGTGCTTGCCGCGGTGGCCGAGCTGACCGCGGCGGCCGGAGTCGGGGGAATGGTCGGTGGCCAGTATCTCGACGTGACCGCCGAAGGAGAGCTGGATCCGGCGGCACTGCGGCGCCTGCACGAGCTGAAGACCGGCCGCCTGATCGCCGCCTCGGTGGGCTGCGTGCTCCTGCTCTGTGGGCCAGGCGGACCTGCCACACTTCACCTCGGTCGCTTTTCTGAGGAGCTCGGCGTCCTGTTCCAGATCGTCGACGACATTCTCGACGTGACGGGTCACGACGCGGAGCTCGGCAAGCCAAGCGGATCGGATGCGCGACACGGGAAGCCGACCTATGTCAGCGTCTTCGGCCTCGACCGGGCGCGCGAGCTGGCGCGTGAGTCACACGCCGAGGCCCGTGCCGCGCTCCGCCAGGCCGGCGGCAGCGCGGAACGGCTGGAGCAGATCGCCGACTACATTCTCACCAGACAGACATGACCCCCCTGCTCGACAAAATCGACGGCCCGGAGGACCTCAAGGGGCTCACCGACTCACAGCTCGGCCAAGTGGCCCAGGAGGTCCGCGAGCAGATCATCGAGACGATCGGGGAGATCGGCGGCCACTTCGGGGCCAACCTCGGGGCGTGCGAGATCGCCGTGGCCATTCACAGCCTGCTCGACTCCCCGCGTGACAAGGTGCTGTGGGACGTCGGGCACCAGGCCTACCCGCACAAGCTGCTCACCGGCCGCCGCGGCGAGCTCCACACGATCCGCAAGTACGGCGGGCTCGCCCCCTTCTGCTCGATCGGCGAGTCCCCCCACGACATCATGGGGGCCGGCCACGCGTCCACGTCGGTCTCCTATGCCGTCGGCATCAAGGAGGCGATGCGCCGCGGGCACGGGGAGGACGGAAGGGTCGTGGCGGTGATCGGGGACGGCGCCCTGACAGGGGGCGTGGCCTTCGAGGCGCTGCACAACGCCGGCGGCCTCGACGAGCCGATCGTGATCGTGGTCAACGACAACGGCATGTCGATCGCCCCCAACGTCGGAGCCCTGTCTCGCTACTTCAACCGGATCCGGATGAATCCCAAGCTGGCCAAGAGGCGGGAGGAGGTGGAGACGAGCCTCACCAAGCTGCCGGCGGGGATCGGCGAGCGGTTCGAGCGGTTCGGGCCGATCGTGAAGGAGTCGCTCAAGGCCTACTGGGCACCGGGCCTCTTCTTCGAGGAGCTCGACCTCGCATACATGGGGGTGATCGATGGCCATGACGTGGCCGCGCTGCGCGAGACGATCGGCGAGGCCCTCGAGGCCGACCGGCCCGTGGTGGTGCACTGTACGACGATCAAGGGGAAGGGCTTTGCCGCCGCGGAGGACGGTGGGCTCGAGGGGATGGAGAAGTGGCACGCGGCCAAGCCCGCCTCGATCCTGAACGGGGCGCCCGCACCCAAGCCGGCCGCGCCCGCGAAAGCGCCACCGGGCCCGGGGAAGGCACCCCAGTACACCGCGGTTTTCGGCAACGCCCTGGTGCAGGAGGCCCGCCGCGACGAGCGCGTGATCGGCATCACGGCGGCGATGAACACGGGAACCGGGTTGGACATCCTCCAGAGGGAGCTGCCCGAGCGCTACTACGACGTGGGAATCGCCGAGCAGCACGCCGTCCTGTTCGCCGCGGGGCTGGCGCTCCAGGGCGCAAAGCCCGTGGTGGCCATCTACTCGACCTTTCTCCAGCGCGCCTTCGACCAGATGGTCCACGACGTCTGCCTGCAGAAGCTGAACGTGGTGTTCGCCATGGACCGCGCCGGCCTCGTCGGAGACGACGGGCCGACCCACCACGGCGCGTTCGACATCTCCTACGCGCGCGCCCTGCCGCACATGACCCTGATGGCGCCGCGCGACGAGGCCCAGCTCGTGCACATGCTCCACACGGCGATGGTCTATGACGACGGCCCCGTGGGCCTGCGCTACCCGCGCGGCGAGGCCGAGGGCGCGCAGCTCCCCGACCGCCCCGAGCCAGTCGAGATCGGGCGCGGCGAGCTGCTTCGTGAGGGGGAGCGCGTGGCGTTCCTCGGCTACGGCTACGGCGTTCCGGTGGCGCTTGGCGCGGCCGAGCGGCTGGCGGGAGAGCACGGCATCGAGGCCAGCGTGGCCGATGCGCGCTTCGCAAAGCCCCTCGACGCGGAGCTGATCGCCACGCTGGTCGCGGAGCACGACCTGCTCGTCACCGTGGAGGAGAACGTGTTGACCGCCGGCTTCGGGTCCGCCGTCGTCGAGCACCTGGCCGACAACGACCTGATGGCGGAGGTCCGCGTGCTGCGCATCGGCCTGCCCGACCGGTATGTCACCCACGGCACGCCCGCGCTGCTGCGGGAGGAGGTCGGTCTCACCCCGGACGCGGTCGCCCGACGGGTGGCCGAGGCGGTGCTCGCGCCGCGTGGCGTCCTGGCATAGCGGCCTCGGGGAGGGGGCGGGTCAGCCGACCCAGGGCCCCCCGACGCCGCGGTCGTAGCTCGTGCGCGGATCGTCGGGCTGGGGAGGCTCCGGCTTGGCCTCCGTGGTGGTCTTGAGCGGGTCCACCCTCATCCCCGGCGGCATCCGGACCTTCATCACGGTCCAGGAGCCGTCGGGCTGCTTCCTGGCCATCCACTGGTGGGTCCCACGGTCGGGATGCTCGCGGCCCTGGAGGCGGGCGAAGTCCTCTGCCTCAGTGCGGGTCATGGGCGGAGTGTAGACAAACTCGCTCCGCGTCACACTTGCGGCCGTGCCCAAGCGTCGCCTCGACACGCTCCTCGCCGAGCGCGGGCTCTACGAGAGCCGCTCCCGCGCCGCCGCCGCCGTGCTGGCCGGAGACGTGCGCCTCGGCGGCGGGGGCCGCCGCGCGGCCAAGCCGGGCCAGATGGTCACCGAGGACGTGGACGTGGAGGTCGCCAAGCCGCCCCCGTTCGTGTCCCGTGGCGGCGTGAAGCTCGCCAACGCGCTCGACTCCTTCGGGATCGACCCGGCCGAGCGGCGCTGCCTCGACGTGGGCGCTTCGACCGGTGGGTTCACCGACTGCCTGCTCAAGCGCGGCGCCGCGGCGGTGGCGGCGGTGGACGTGGCCTACGGCGAGCTTCACTGGACGCTTCGCCAGGACCCGCGGGTGACCGTCATCGAGCGCACCAACGCCCGCTCGGTCACCCCCGAAGACCTGCCGTGGCGGGCCTCGCTCGTCGTGGCCGACCTCTCGTTCATCTCGCTGCGAAAGGTCCTCCCGGCGGCGCTCCGGTGCGCGGACTCGCGCTTTGACTGCGTTGCGCTCGTCAAGCCGCAGTTCGAGCTCTCGAGGGAGCAGGTCGGGAAGGGGGGCGTTGTCCGGGACGCCGATCGGCGCCGCGAGGCGCTCGTCGCGGTGGGAGTGGCCATGCGCGGCGAGCTCGGCCTGGCCGTGCTCGGCTACGCCTCCTCCGCGCTGCCCGGGCCGGCGGGCAACCGGGAGAGCTTCATCTGGATCGCCGAGCCTGCCCGTGAGAACGCCGTACAGGATCTCGGCGAGGCTGCGCGGAGGGCCGAGCCGTGAACGCGCCCGAGGTGGTCACGCTCTTCACCCGGCGCAGGACCGCCCACACGCCCGCCGGGGTGGTTCGCGTCGCTGAGCTGGCTTCGCAGACCGGCGTACAGCTGCGCGTGCCGGCTGATGAGGTGCGCAAGCACGAGCTGCCAGAGCTGCCCGGCGACGTGGTGCTCGGGACCGACCCCGACGACCCGACCGACCTCGCGCTCGTGCTGGGGGGCGACGGGACGATCCTCTCGACGATGCGCAGGTTCGCGGGCCGCCGAGTGCCGGTGTTCGCGATCAACTTCGGGACGATCGGGTTTCTCGCCACCGCCGACCGCGACGACCTGGACGCCGGGATCGACCGCGCTCTGCGGGGGGAGTTCGAGGTGCTCGCCCTCCCGGCACTGACGGTCGCCCACGGGTCCGAGGAGCACCTGGCCGTGAACGACCTGTCGTTTCACCGCCGGCCGGACATGCGTGTGGCCGAGCTCGGCTACTCCGTGGTTGGCGAGGAGCTCGGCGAGGTGCGCTGCGACGGGCTCGTGGTGGCGACCCCCGCGGGTTCGACCGGATACAACCTGGCCAATGGGGGGCCGGTGCTGGCCTGGGGAGTGGAGGGCTATGTCGTGTCGTTCATCGCACCGCACACGCTCACCGCACGCGCGCTGGTGGTGGCGCCCGACGACGTCCTGCAGGTGGTCAACCGCTCGAGCGAGGAGCCCGTGGACCTCTCGACCGATGGCCGCAGCGTCTGCACGGTGGCGCCGCTCGAGAGCGTCGAAGTCCGCTTCCGGCACGACATGGCGTTTCTCGCCCAGGCGCCGGG
>JBPCJI010000147.1:0-7998 GCA_051005475.1 Thermoleophilaceae bacterium | reverse complement strand
CCACGTGCGTCGTAGGCCACGAGGCGGTAGCCGCGCCCCAGCAGGTGACGCGACCCCTGGACCACGTAGCGCCGGGTGGCGGTCAGGCCGTGCAGCAGCACGATCGCCGGCCCGGCGCCGCAGTCGTCCACAGAGATCGATGGACCTGTCACGAGGGGGTGTGAGTTTGCCCGCTGGCGCGCTAACGTGTCCGCAAGGAGTTTTCTCCTGCTCCGCGAAAGAATCCGGCAGCAATGGCAATCAGGGACACATGGCAACGTGCGCTCGTCTACTTCGGTCTCGCCGAGGAAGACGTTCACTACCCCGATGGCGCCGTCGAACGCGAGCTGGAGCCGGAGGCCGAGATCGAGGACCGCTACCGCGAGCGGCCGAACGTCCGGCGCCTCCAGCGCCGCCGGCGCGATGAGTTCGACGACATCTTCGCCGACGACTCCCCCCGCGAGGGCGCGCGCGAGACGCGGGTGCTGAAGTCGGTCAGCAACGGCTCCAGCGGGGACCTCCAGGTGCATCTCGTAGTGCCCAAGAACTTCAACGACGCCCAGCAGATCGCCGACCAGTACAAGAACACGATCCCGGTGATCCTCAACCTCCAGCAGAGTGACCCCGACCTCTCCAAGCGGCTGATCGACTTCTCCTCGGGCCTCACTTACGCCCTGGATGGGGGCATGCAGCGGATCGCCGACAAGGTCTTCCTGCTCACCCCGCGAAACGTGGACGTATCGGCGGAGGAACGGGCCCGCCTCGTCGAAAAAGGGTTCTTCAACCAATCCTGAGGCGGTAGGTAGAGTCCGGCCCGATGCGGATCGGGTTCATCGGGGCGGGCAGCATGGCGTCTGCGCTTGCGCGCGGGCTCGGCGAACGGGCACTGGTGTTCGACGTGCAGGCCGAGCGCGCCGAGGCACTCGCCAGCGAGTTGGGAGGCGAAGTGGCCGCCTCCAATGTCGAGCTCGCGGAGCGCGTTGACCTGGTGCTTCTCTGTCACAAGCCCGCCCAGCTGGAAGAGGTCGCCACGCAGGTCGGGGGAAGGGCGACGGCGGTGGCCTCGATCGTGGCGGCCACGAGCGTGGCGCAGCTCGAGGCCGCCTACCCGGGGATCCCCGTCTACCGCTTCATCCCCAATATCCCGGTCGAGGTCGGGCGCGGGGTGTTCTGCTACGCCCCCGGCAGCCGCGCGGAGGAGGGGCCCGAGGAGGACCTCATGCGGCTGTTCTCCCGGTGCGGAGTCGTCATCCCGCTCGAGGAGCGCCTGATTGAGCCCGCCATGGCCCTGATGAGCTGCGGCCCGGCGTTCCTGGCGCTCGTGGTCGAGGCGTTGGCCGACGCCGGGGCCCGCCACGGGCTCGCGGCCCGGCAGGCCCGCCGGCTGGTTGTGGAGACGATGGCAGGTACGGCCGCCTACCTGGATGCCAACGGACTGGACGCGGCCGAGCTGCGGCGGCGGGTGGCGACGCCGGGCGGGCTGACCGAGAAGGGCCTCGGCGCGCTGGAGGAAACCGGGCTGCGACGCTCCTTCGATGCCGCGGTCGACCTCATCGTGGAGGCCGGCAGGTGAGCCCCCTCCTCGCGATCAGCCGCGGCGACGTGGCCGACTACGTCTACACCCTCGCGATCGTCTTCGTCGTACTCATCTTCATCCGCGTGATCATGAGCTTCATTCCCCGGATCCCCTACTACCGGTGGCTCGACGCGGTCCTGACGTTCGTGACCCAGGTCACCGACCCGATCCTGAACCTGTTCCGCCGCTTTCTCCCGCCCGTGAGGATCGGGCCCGGCGCGCTGGACCTGGCGCCCATGGTGGCGACCTTCGTCCTGCTGATCGTGGCAGGGATCGCGGCGGATCTGATCAGGGGCTAGCGTGACGCCCGCCGGGGGCTGGGCACGAGCGCTCGCAACGGCCGCGATCGTGCTGGCCTCCGACCAGGCCGCCAAGCAGCTCGTCACGAGCTCGCTCGGCCGAGGGGAGAGCGTGAACGTCTTCTTCGGCCTGGATCTCACGAACACCCGCAATACCGGGGTGGCGTTCGGGGCGCTCAAGGGAAGCGGGCTGATCGTGGGCGCGCTGATCGCCGTCGTGCTGGTCCTGCTGATCGGGTACTTCGCCATGAACGCCACGCGGGAGTGGCTGTGGCTGCCTGTCGGGATGCTGCTGGGGGGAGCCAACGGCAACCTGCTCGACCGGGCCCGGGAGGGAGCCGTGGTGGACTTCATCGACCCGGTCGCGTGGCCCGCCTTCAATCTCGCGGACGTGGCCATCGTCCTGGGGGTGGCGGCCCTTCTCTACGTGCTCGAGGCGTCCCCGGGGCGACGGTGAGCCCCGAGAGCTTCGTCGCACGCGAGGAGGACGCCGGGATGCGCCTCGACGCCGCCCTCGTGAGCCGGGGTGCCGCGCGCTCGCGCGCGCAGGGACAGCGGTTGATAGAGGCCGGGCTCGTGACCGTCGACGGACAGGTCCGGCGGGGCTCTCATCGCATCGCAGCAGGTGAGGCGGTCGCCGTGGCAGAGCCCGAGCAGGAGCCCGCCGACCGCGGCGGGCGGGCGGACGTCCCGTTCACGGTCGTCCACGAGGACGCACACCTGATGGTGGTGGACAAGCCCGCCGGAGTGGTGGTCCACCCCGGGGCGGGGCGTAGCCACGGCACCCTCGCCCAGGCGCTGGCCGGCAGGGCGGCGGGCGGCCCGGACCCCGAGCGGGCGGGCATCGTGCACCGCCTCGACCGCGATACCTCGGGGCTGCTCATCGTTGCCAGGTCGGACGAGGCGCACGCGGCGCTGGCCCGGATGATCCGCGAGCGGCGGATCGAGCGCGAGTACCTGGCCCTGGTGGAGGGCCGCCCGGATGCGCAGAGCGGCACCATCGACGCACCGATCGGTCGCGACCGGGGACGCCGCACGCTGATGTCCACCCGCACGGACAAGGCGCGCCGGGCGGTGACCCATTTCGAGGTGCTCGAGGCCCTGCCGCGCACCACGCTGCTGGCAGTGCGGCTGGAGACGGGGCGTACCCATCAGATCCGCGCGCACCTGGCAGCCATCGGCCATCCCGTCTGTGCGGACGACCGCTACGGAGGCCGGGTCAGCGGCCGCAGGCTCGGGCTGACGCGACAGTTCCTGCACAGCCGGAGACTGATGTTTACTCATCCCGTCAGTGGGGAAAGGATGATCTGCGAGTCCAGAGTACCCGCCGATCTGCTTCGTACCCTTGAGGCAGCCCGACGGGATCCAGTCTCCGGCGGGCCAGACGGAGACTGAAGTCGAACGAGGCGACCCCCCGCGGGTCGCCTCGTTTTTTTTGTGCGCCCGTCGTCCTTGTGCGCCCGTGGTCCCAAACCCCGTGGTCCCAAACGAAAACGAGGCGGCCGTCCTAGCCGCCTCGCTCGCTCTCTGCCGGTCCCGACCACCGGAGGTAGGGGAAGGGAGGCCGGCCGGCACCTGCTTTAACGTCGAGCCGCCTGAAATCTTGCGCTCTTTCGACGGGCTTGGCGCAGATCGCCCCCTCGCATCCGTATGCTTCGCGACGCAGACCCTTTCCACACCAACCCTCGCCGGGCCGGCGTGGCACCTGCCCGGGCAGATGCATCCAGGCCCGGGTCCGCGCACCGCCGGCGAGGAGAAGCACCACTACCAAGGACAACGAAGGAGCACGGCTTGGCTCAGGTAACACTGAAGGAGTTGCTGGAGGCTGGAGTCCATTTCGGCCACCAGACCCGCCGCTGGAACCCGAAGATGCGGCGCTTCATCTTCGGCGAGCGCAGCGGCATCCACATCATCGACCTGCAGAAGACCGAGGTGCTGCTCGCGCGCGCGCAGGAGTTCGCCTCGAACGTCGCCGGGCGCGGGGGCACCGTGCTGTTCGTCGGCACGAAGAAGCAGGCGCGGGACACCGTGGCCGAGGCGGCCACGGCCGCGGGCATGCCCTATGTGAACCAGCGCTGGCTCGGCGGCCTGCTGACGAACTTCCAGACGATCTCGAAGCGGATCAAGCGCCTCCACGAGCTCACCGAGTGGACGGAGGATGGCACGCTCGAGCTGTTGCCCACGCGCGAGCGGATCGGGGCCACCAACGAGCGCGACAAGCTCGAGACCAACCTCGGCGGGGTGCGCGATATGCAGCGGCCGCCCGACGCGATGTTCGTCGTGGACCTGAAGACCGAGCTGATCGCGATACGCGAGGCCCAGCGGCTGCGAATACCGATCATCGGCCTCGTGGACACGAACTGCGACCCCGACCCGGTCAGCTACATGATCCCCGGCAACGATGACGCGATCCGCTCGTGCAAGCTGATCGTGGAGGCGATCGCCGGCGTCGTGGGCGAGGAGCACACGCGCTTCCGGGACGAGGAGGAGGCCGCTCGCAGGGAGGCCGAGGAGCAGGCCCGCAAGGCCACCGAGGAGCGTGCGCAGCGCGAAGCGGAGGAGGCCGCCCGCCGGGAGGTTGAGGAGCAGGCCCGCAAGGAGGCCGAGGAGGCGGGCGCGGTCAAGGCGCCCCCGCAGGAGGTTCCCGCGGAGGTTCCGGGCACCGAGCGCCGCACCTTCGACCCGGACGAGGAAAGCCCGTCATGAACGCCGACGTGTCGGCCCAGGACGTCAAGGAGCTCCGCGAGCGAACCGGCGCGGGCATGATGGACTGCAAGGCCGCGCTCAAGGAGGCCGCCGGCGACATGGAGAAGGCGATCGAGCTTCTCCGGGTCAGAGGCCAGGCCAAGGCGGCCAAGCGGGGAGACCGCGCGGCGAGCGAAGGGCTCGTGATGAGCTACGTGCACCACAACGGCAAGGTGGGCGCCATGGTCGAGGTCAACTGCGAGACGGACTTCGTGGCGCGCAACGAGGACTTCGCGGGGTTCGCGCGCGAGATAGCCGCGCACGTCGCGGCCGCGGCGCCTCTCTACGTGTCCGAGGAAGAGGTGCCGCAGGAGGCCCGCGAGGCCGAGCTGCGTGTGCTTCGCGACCAGGCGGCCGGCGAGGGCAAGCCGGAGGCGGTGCAGGAGAAGATGGCCGAGGGGCGCCTGAGGAAGTGGCTGGAGGAGACCGTCCTGCTGAAGCAGCCCCACGTGAACGCCGACAAGCACGAGGGCAAGACGATCGAGGAGATGCGGGCGGCCCTGTCCGCGAGCACCGGGGAGAACGTGGTCGTACGCCGCTTCGCCCGCTTCAAGATCGGGGAGTAGCCGTGAGCGAGGAGGGAGGCAAGCCGCCTCTCGATGAGGAGGCCGTTTTCCGCCGCGTGCTCCTCAAGCTGTCGGGCGAGGCCCTCATGGGGCCGCTCGAGTACGGGGCCGACCCGGACCGCATCACGGCGGTCGCCGCCCAGGTGAAGCGAATCGCCGAACGCGGCGTCGAGACCTCGGTGGTGGTGGGAGGGGGCAACATCTACCGCGGCCTCTCCGCCGCCGCCGCCGGAATGGACCGGGCCACCGGCGACTACATGGGGATGCTCGCCACGGTCCTCAACGCGCTCGCGCTTCAGGACGCGCTTGAGAAGCTCGGCGCGATCACCCGGGTGCTGTCTGCGATCGAGATCTCCGAGGTCGCCGAGCCCTACATCCGCCGGAGGGCGATGCGCCACCTCGAGCGCGGCCGCATCGTGATCTTCGCCGCGGGCACCGGCAACCCGTTCTTCACCACCGACACCGCGGCCGCGCTGCGCGCCCTCGAGATCCACGCCGAGGCGATCCTGATGGCCAAGAACGGGGTGGAGGGCGTCTACACGGCCGACCCGCGCAAGGTGCCCGACGCCGAGTTCATCCCGGCGATCAGCCACCGCGAGGCGATCGAGCGCCAGCTCCAGGTGATGGACGTGACCGCTCTCTCGCTGTGCATGGACAACCGCCTGCCGATCCACGTGTTCAACATGGATGACGAGCTGAACATCGACCGGATAGTGTGCGGCGAGCGAGTGGGGACGGTGGTTTCGACCGATGAGTGACGTTGGTTTGGCGGACGCGTGGAAAACGACCTGATCAACGAATTTCTGTCCGACGCCGCCGAGCGCATGGCGAAGTCGGTCGAGGCCACGCGCGGCGAGTTCGGGACGGTGCGCACCGGACGCGCCTCGCCGCAGCTGCTCGATCGGATCGAGGTCGACTACTACGGGGTCCCGACCCCGTTGAAGCAGCTCGCGAGCATCTCGGCCAGCGAGGCGCGCCTGCTCACGATCACGCCCTATGACAAGTCCTCGATCAAGGCGATCGAGAAGGCCATCCTGGAATCCGACGTGGGCCTCACGCCGTCCAACGACGGCAACCTGATCCGCCTGATGATCCCGGAGCTCACGGAGGAGCGCCGCAAGGAGCTCGTGAAGGTCCTGCACGGCATCGCCGAGCACCAGGGCCGGGTGGCGATCCGCAACATTCGCCGTGAGGTGATGCACGACCTCCGCGAGCTCAAGAAGGAAGGGGAGATCGGCTCCGACGATGAGCACCGGGCGGAGACCGAGGTGCAGCGGCTCACCGACGCCCGCATCGGCGAGATCGAGGCGCTCCTGGCGGGGAAGGAAGAGGAGATCCTCCAGGTTTGACGGGCGCGCCCCGGCGGCCGAGGTACGTCGCGATCATCACCGACGGGAACGGCCGCTGGGCCAAGGGGCGGGGTCTCCCGGTCCTCGAGGGGCACCGCGCGGGCGCGGACGTGGTCAAGGAGCGGCTGCGCGACTGTGCCCGGCTCGGGATCGAGGAGCTCACGGTCTTCTCCTTCTCGACCGAGAACTGGACCCGCCCGCCGGAGGAGGTGGCGGGCCTGATGTCGATGTTCGGGGAGCGGATCGACCGCGAGACCCCGGAGCTGCACGAGGAGGGCGTCCGCATGCGGTTCATCGGGCGCAGGGAGGGCGTGCCCGCGGAGCTGGCCGGGCGGATGGACTGGGCGGAGGGCGTGACCGGGGGGAACACGCAGATCACACTCTTCGTCGCCTTCAACTACGGCGGCAGGGCGGAGATCGTGGACGCAGCGCGAACCTTCTCGGGTGAGACCGAAGAGGAGTTTCGCGACCACCTCTACGCGCCCGACATGCACGACCCTGACCTCCTGATACGCACGAGCGGCGAACAGCGCATCTCCAACTACCTCCTGTGGCAGTGCGCCTACTCGGAGTTCGTCTTCAGGGACGAGCTGTGGCCCGACTTCTCGCGCGCGGCCTTCGAAGGTGCGCTGGAGGAATATGCACGCCGGCAGCGTCGCTTCGGGGCGCGCTGAGGCCGTGAGCGCGCGCGGCGGCCGCCGGGGGGAGCGACGGCCGGTCTCCGACCTCGGCCCGCGGATCTTCACCGCCTTCTGGGCGATCCCGGCGGCGATCTTCATCGTCGTCCAGGGCGGGCTGGTCCTGGCGCTCGGCCTGATCGTGCTGGGCACGATCGCCCTCGGCGAGCTGTACTCGATGATGCGCCGCGCGCGGCCGGTCGACCTGGCGGGGTACCTCTCGATGGCGGCGATCGTGCTCCTCGCCCTCTACGAGGAGCGGGCGGACGTGCTGATCGCGCTGGTGGCTGCCTTTCCGCTGGTCTTCGTCCTCGCCCTGACGCGGTCGCGGCTCGACAACCTGGCGTGGGGAATCGCCGCCACGCTGTTCGGCGTGTTCTGGGTCGGGTTGCCGCTGGCCCACGCCGTGTTCCTGCGCGAGCTGCCACACGGGGACGGGCTGCTGATCGACGTGCTGCTCGCCACCTTCATCGGCGACACCGCGGCATACCTGGGCGGACGCCTCTGGGGACGCAGGGCGCTGGCGCCCGACCTGTCCCCGAACAAGACTGTGGAGGGCCTAGCGGCGGGCATCCTCGGCGCCACCGCGACGTTCTGGCTGGCCGGTCTGTACCAGGACTGGCTGTCGGGCCTCGACGCGCTTCTGATCGGCTTCCTGGTGGCGCTCGCCGCCCCGGTGGGAGACCTGTTCGAGTCCGCCGTCAAGCGCGACCTCGCGGTCAAGGACGCGGGCCGCCTCTTCGGGGCCCACGGGGGCGCGCTCGACCGCCTTGACGCCGCCTTCTTCACGGTCGTGGTGGGCTTCTA
>JBPCJI010000146.1:0-19109 GCA_051005475.1 Thermoleophilaceae bacterium | reverse complement strand
GGCGAGACGCGCTGTGGCTCGTTGGACGGGAAGCCGCGGTCCTTACTGCTCGCCGCCGGCCCCGGGCGCGTCGTCCTCCGGGTCACGACTGCCCTCGTCTCTGGCCTCGTGCCCCTCTTCGTTCGTCCGCTCCTCCGCGGGGCCACCCGGCAGCGCCCCGGCCTCTCCGCCCGCTTCGCCCCCGCCGCGCGTGTCGCCGGGGTCATGCCCCTCCGGGGTGCGCTCGTCGACGTCCTTCTCGGCTTCGGTCTCACAAGGGATCGGGGCTGCCCCATCCCGGGATCAGATGTAGTACATCGGCGGGGCAGCCAACTCGCCCTCGCTCTCGGCCACATCAGCGATCGTCGTGACTCGTAGCACGCCCTTGACCGCCTCGACCGCCTCGGCCCAGACGGGCCCCGATGCCTCGGCCTCCGTACCCAGCTCGCCCTCCAGCAGCTCGACCACCTCGAGCACCGTGACCTCCGCGGGCGGGCGGGCGAAGCGGTAGCCGCCCTTCGCCCCGCGCTGGCTCTGCAGCACGCCGGCCCGCCGCAGCGTGGCGAAGAGGCCCTCGAGGAACTGGACCGGGATGGCGCGCGCCTTGGCGATCTCGCCGATCGGCACCGGCGAATCACCTCCCCGGCGCGCCAGCTCCGCGAGCGCCCGGACCGCGTACGGGGACTTGGTGGTGATCGCCAGCACCGAGGCGAGTCTAGGTTATGCATATGCGAAGGCTCCTACGCGAAGCAGCCCCATGGCTGCCACCGGTGGCGCTGATGGTGCTGATCTTCGCCCTGTCCTCGATGCCCGGGGACGAAGAGGACCACGGCCTCCTGTACGTCCTCTCGCGCAAGCTCGCCCACTTTGGCGAGTACTTCCTGCTGCTCGCGCTCTGGTGGCACGCCCTGACCACGAGGATCTCTGAACGCAGAGCGCTGGCGATCGGCTTGGCGATCGTCGTCCTCTACGCGATCACCGACGAGCTTCACCAGACCCTCGTAAGCGGGCGCGCCGGGCGGCCGCTGGACGTCGGGATCGACACCGCTGGAGCGCTCGCCGCCGCTCTGCTGATCGCCCGGGTCCGGCTCCGGCAGGAAGTCCGCGCATGAGCGGGGCCGGCCCGCTGAAACGGCTGCCGACCGAGTCGTGGCGGCCGATGGTGGTGTTCGCGCAGGTGCGGCTCGGCCTGGCGCTGACCACTGCGCTGATGGCGGTCCTCTTCGGGTTTCCCTACGGGGGATCCGTGGCGGCGGTGGTCGCCTGCGTGGCCGTGCCCTGGAGCCTGCTGATCTTGATTCTCGCCCGCAGGCGCCGTGATGCCGCCCTCCACCCCGCCGTGGCGATCGGCGACCTGACGATGCTCGCGATCATCGCGCTGATCGTCCCGGAGGCTTACGGGCCGGTGAGGTTCCTGGCGCTCGCCCTGCTGGCGGTCCACGCTCACTTTCAGGGCGAGCGGATCGGACTCGCTGTGGCCCTGTTCGGCATCGGCGCGCTCGTGGTGCCCAGTGCGCTCTCCGATGGGGGCGACGGAGCCGTGGAGGGAGAACGCCTGGCCTTCTATGAGGCCACCTTCGCGGCCGCCACGCTGATGACCGTGGCCCTCGTCGGGCGCTTTCGCACGGAGGAGTCGGCCTCGCGCCTACGCGCTCGCGAGCTCACCCGGCGGACGCTCAAGAGCGAGAACGAGATCCGCCGCAAGCTCTCCGAGGCCCTTCACGACGGGCCTGTCCAGGAGCTGATCGGCCTGGACATGACCCTTGCAAGTGCCCGGTACGCCGCCGAGCAGGGCGACCAGGAGCGCGCCGCCGAGCTACTCCACGAGGCCGGCGAGGTGACCCGGCACAACATCAGGGCGCTGCGCGACGAGATGCTCGATCTCGGCCCCTACGCCTACAAGGAGATCTCCTTCGAGTCGGCCGTGGAGCGCTGCGTACCGGTGTGGGAGCGCCGCTTCCAGCTCTGTGCCGAGCTCGACATCGAGCCCCTCGAGCTACCGCCAGAGCTCGAGGGGGAGCTCTTTCGCATCACCCAGGAGGCCGTGAGCAACGCCGGCCGCCACGGCGAGGCGGCGACGGTGCGGATCTCCCTCACCGGCGGGGACGACGGTATCGAGCTGATCGTGACGGATGACGGCAAGGGCTTTGGCGGCGTTGACCCGCTGGGGCCCACCGAGGCCGGGCACATCGGTCTCGCGAGCATCCGCGAGCGCGCGGACCTCATGGACGGGACGCTTCAGATCGAGAGCACGGAGGCGGGCAGCGAGATCCGCGTGCGGGCTCCGAACCCGCCGCGGGACCGCTTCGGGCGCAGGCCGCGGCCCTCCCGATAAAGGCTCGGGGCGGCGGTCAGATCCAGCCGCGGTCGGTCGAGATCAGGACGGCTTGGGCACGGTCCTGGGCCCCGAGCTTCGCGTACGTGTTGTGCAGGTGGGTTCGAATGGTGCTGGTCGAGAGCTCGAGCTCCAGGGCAATCTGCTTGTAGACCTTGCCCTCGGCCAACTTCTTGAGGACGTCCAGCTCCCGGACCGACAGCGGGCAGGGATCCACGTTGCGCTTGCCGTTGCCGGCGTACGGGAGCTCGTACATCAGGGACCTCAGCCCCTCGGGCGTGAGCTCGAGCGCCCGCGCGGTGCTCAGCAGCTGCTTGGGATCCACGCCCTGGCTGTGGCCGTAGTGGGCGAGCATGTCAGCCAGGCGCACCATCGCCGCCTGGCCGGTGGCGTCATCGGAGTGGTGGCGCTCGATCGCGCTCGCGAGGCTGTTTGGCAGCCCCCATCGGCGCGCCAGGACGCCGCCGACCAGCGCGTGGTCCACGCCGAGCTCCCGGCGCTCGCGGTGGACCCGCTCCTCGGGCGTGCGGGCCTCTGCGTGGATCTCGGAGGGGTAGGACGCGTAGGCGTGCACGAGCACGAGCTTGCCGATGTCGTGCAGCAGCGCGGAGGTCAGCAGCTCGTCGCGGTGCGGGTAGTCGAGCTCGCAGGCGAGCCGATCGGCGGCCGCCTGGGTTGCCACCGCGTGCAGGCGAAAGCGCTCCGGCGCCGCGTCCCAGGCGGGAGTGCGCTCGAAGAAGTCGAAGACCTCGGCGCGGCTGGCAAGCTGCTCGATGCCCTCGGGTGTCAAGAGCTCCACGGCCTCAGGGATGCTCGCCACCTTGCCCCTTTTCTTGGAGGCCATGCCGTTGGCCATCCGCAGGACCGTGGTGACCAGCGCGACATCCGACTCCACCGCGGCCACGACCTCACCAGTCGAGGTGCGGTCCTCGCGCACGATGCGCAGCACGCGGTTGCGCGACTCCGCCAGCGCCGGGAAGGCCTCGAGCGCATCGAAGGCGGCGGTCAGGCGCCGGCCGTGCCCCTCGGCAGGCCGATCGCGTGCAGTGGCGGCTGACGCCGGAGTTCTTCTGGTGATGGCAGCTTCCATATCTTGTCAGGGGTCCGGCAGGCGCTAGCTCTCTCCCTGGGCATCTATCGGCACCCCGGACAAAAGGTTGAACAGATCGTTGCGGGCTCAGGGTCCGCGCAGAAGCCGGGCGAGCGCGGCATCGACCCGCGCCAGTGTCTCATCCCTGCCGAGGGCCACGACGGATTCGAAGATCCCCGGCGACACGGTACCACCCGCGATCGCCACGCGCAGCGGCTGGAAGACCTCTTTGGGCTTCACCCCGAACCTGTCCACCAGCGCGCGCAGCGCCGCCTCCACGTTCTGCTCGTCGAAGTGCTCGACGTTGGCCAGCGCCTCGCGCACCGCGCCCAGCCGCTCGGTCGCACCGTCGTTCATCACCTTCGCCCATGCCTTCTCCTGGTAGGGCTGGCGCTCGATCAGGAATCCGGCGAGCGGCCAGAAGTCCGCCAGTGTCTGCATCTTCTCCTGGGCCACGGCGGCGGGCTCGATCAGGCCTCCGCGGCCCGTGAGGCGCTCCAGCCGGGCGGCCAGGTCTGCGGGTGCCAGCTCGCGCAGATAGCGACCGTTCATCCAGCGGAGCTTCTGCTCGTCGAAGACCGCGGGCGACTTCGACACCCGCTCGAGCGAGAAGCTCTCGACCAGCTGTTCGGTCGTCATGAAGGTGGTGGACTCGTCGAGCCCCCAGCCGAGCAGGGCGATGTAGTTGCGCACCGCCTCCGGCAGGTAGCCCGCCTCGCGCAGCTCCTGCACCGAGGCGGCGCCATGTCGCTTTGACAGCTTCTTGCCGTCGGTGCCGTGGAGCAGGGGGAGATGGGCGTAGATCGGCGGATCGGCTCCGAGGGCCCGGAGGATCATCACCTGGCGAGGGGTGTTCGAGAGGTGGTCCTCGCCACGCACGACATGGGTGATGCCCGCGTCGAGGTCGTCCACTGCGACGGCCAGGTTGTAGAGAGGGCTTCCATCGGAGCGGCAGATCACGAAGTCGTCGATCGCGGAGTGGGGGAAGCTCACCGCGCCGCGGATGACGTCGGTCACGGTGGTCTCCCCCTCCTCCGGCACACGCAGCCGCACCGCTCCGTCGTCCTCGTAGGCGTGGCCGTCGGAGAGGAGCCTTTCGATCTGCTCGCGGTGGCGACCCGCCCGCTCGGACTGCGAGTGGGGGCCCTCATCCCAGTCCAGCTCGAGCCAGCGCAGCGCGTCGAGTATCTGTTCCACGTTCTCCGGGGTCGAGCGCCCGCGGTCGGTGTCCTCGATCCGCAGGACGAACGCGCCACCCGAGCCGCGCGCCAGCAGCCATGCGTAGAGAGCGGTGCGCGCGCCTCCGATGTGCAGCGCCCCCGTGGGCGAGGGGGCAAAGCGCGTGCGTACGGGGTCGAGGGGCACGGCCACGATGCTAGATGGCCCGACGGGCGGGGCGGCCTCCCGGCGGGCGGGGCGGTCCTTCCGTGGGCGCGCCGGTCTCCCGGCGGGCGCGCCGGTCTCCCGGCGGGCGCGATAGAACTCCGCGCCGTGCTGCTCGGCGCCCACGTCTCCACCGGCGGTGGACTGGTAAACGCCCACGCCCGCGGGGTCGAGGTCGGCGCGGAGGCGATCCAGGTCTTCAACCAGTCCCCGCGCATGTGGCGGCCCACCCGCTGGAAGGACGATGACGTGGCGAGCTTCAGGGAGCTGATGGCCGACGGCCCGATCCGGTCGGTGGTGATCCACGCGGTCTACCTGGTCAACTGCGCCTCCAGGGACAGCGGGATCCGGTCGAAGTCGATCGCCTCGCTGATCCACTCGCTGCGGATGGGAGACGCGATCGGCGCCGACGGCGTCGTGCTGCACCCCGGCTCCACCGTCGGTGAACCCCACGAGGAGGCGATCGTGCGCGTGGGTGAGGCGGTGCGGGAGGCGCTCGCGGAGTCCGAGAGCTGCCCGCTGCTGCTGGAGGACACGGCAGGTGCCGGAACCACGCTCGGACGCTCGTTCGGGGAGCTGGCCCGGCTGATCGAGCTGGCCGGCGGCCACGAGCGGCTCGGCCTCTGTCTCGACTCCTGCCACATGCTGGCCAGCGGATTCGACGTCCGAACGGCCGACGGGATCGAGCGCGTCATGGATGACTGCTTCTCGATCGTCGGCGAAGGGCGGGTGCGCTGCCTGCACGTGAACGACTCCCTCACCCCGCTCGGCTCGAACCGCGACCGCCATGCCCCGCTCGGCGAGGGTGAGCTCGGCGCGCGGGGCTGCGGTGCCTTCCTGAGCGAGCCCCGCTTCGAGGCGCTTCCGGCGATCTTCGAGGGACCGGGCGTGGAGGGCAAGGCGCCGACCAAGGCCGACATGGACCGGATGAAGCGACTGAGGCGCAATGGGCTGAGGGCCCGGAAGAGGCGTGCTTAGAGGCGATCGCG
This sequence comes from Thermoleophilaceae bacterium, assembly GCA_051005475.1. Classification (GTDB taxonomy): domain Bacteria; phylum Actinomycetota; class Thermoleophilia; order Solirubrobacterales; family Thermoleophilaceae; genus JAAYBF01. The sequence goes on along the minus strand of JBPCJI010000146.1, from coordinate 13,333 downwards.
CAGGTCGAAGGCGGCGTCGAAGCCCGCCGGGTCCGGCTTCCGGAAGAAACCGGGGTTCACGCAGTCAAAGGGCTCGCCGTGGCCGTCGTAGGCGCCCTCGACCGAGCTGCGGCACTGTGGCAGCGGCATGCCCGTCATCTTCACGCCTCCGAAGCCGTGGCGGGTGCGCTGGGCCTCCTCGAAGGCATCGACGTCGATCTCGGCCCGGAAGACCTTGTTCATGCAGCCCATGAAGCGGCGGCCGGTGTCCTCGTCGTCGAACAGGTAGAGGTACTGACAGCCTGACTCGATGCAGCCCGCGGGGTGCACGACCCGGTCACAGAACGTGCAGCACTGCCTGCATTCGTGCAGCTCGCGAGGATCGGCAACCGGGGCTCTCTCCACGTGGCTAGTGTAGCCGCGACGGGAGCCCCGGGCGGACCCTTCGGGCCCCTCGCCGGCTCACCGCTCAGGCCGCCAGTCCCGCGCCCGGGAGCGAGCTCAGCTCCGTGCGGCACGCGGTCGTGGCCGAGATCCGGTACTCCTCGCCGAGCACGAGCCGGCGGGGGCCCACGCGCAGCTCGAGCTCGTGCTCGCCCGGAAAGCTGCGGCAGAGGTCCTTGAGGTCGTCGAGAAAGCTCTCGGGCACCCCGGGGTGGACGTCGACTGTCAGCCGGCGCAGCACCGGCTCGGCAGCCGCGGCCTCCGCGGCTGCCAGCACCTCCTCGGCGGTCGGCTCGAACGGCTCGACCTCCTGGGCGATCAGCTTGACCTCACCCTGCTCCTTGTGGTCGACCCGCCCCCTCACGATCACGACCTTGTCGACATCCACCTTCTCGGCGTTGGCCGCGTAGGCGGAGTTGAACACGAGCATCTCGACCTGGCCCTCGAGGTCGTCGAGCGTGGCGAACATCATCGGGTCCCCCTTACGGGTGCGGATCCGCTTGCACTCGGTGATCATGCCCCCGACCGTGACAAGGTCTCCGTCGCGGCGCTTGCCCAAGTCCGCGAGTGACGCCTCGACCCTCGCCCTCAGCGCCGGCCGCACCTCCTTGAGGGGGTGGCTCGAGAGGAACAGGCCGAGGGCTTCACGCTCCCACTCGTTCAGCTGTGCGCGCTCGTCCGGAAGGGCGGGCACCGCTGGGTCGGGAGCACCGTTCGAGGCTCCCCCTCCGCCGCCGGGCGCCGGCTCCCCGAGGTCGAAGATGGAGGCCTGACCACTAAGGGCGTCCTGCTGGGTCTTCTGACCGGCCCCCTGCGCCTGCTCGAGAATCCGCAGCAACCCCGTGCGGGTGGCCCCGGACGAGTCGAACGCGCCGCACTTGATGAGGGCCTCGATCGCCTTCTTGTTCACGGTGCGGCAGTCCACCCGCCGACAGAAGTCCCAGATCGACGAGAACGGGCCACCCTCCTCGCGGGCGGCGATGATCGCGTCCACCGCGGCGGCCCCCACGTTCTTGACGGCGTCGAGGCCGAAGCGGATGTTCCCGCCCACCACCACGAATCGGTGGCCGCACTCGTTCACGTCGGGGGGGAGCACCTCGATGCCCATCTCCTCGCAGCAGGAGACGAAGAAGGGCACCTTGTCCTTGGTGGACATCACCGAGGAGATGAGGGCGGCCATGTACTCGGCCGGGTAGTTGGCCCGGAGCCAGGCCGTGCGGTAGGAGATCAGCGCGTAACAGGTGGCGTGCGCCTTGTTGAAGGAGTAATCGGCCGCAGCCTCGTTGATCGACCACAGCTCCTCGATCGCGCGGTCGTTGGTGCCGGTCGTGCGCGCGCCTTCGAAGAAGCGCTCCCTGAGGGCTGCCATGGCCTCGCGGTTCTTCTTCCCGATCGCCTTGCGCAGATCGTCGGCCTCGGCGCCCGAGAAGCCGGCGATGGCCTTGGCGATCTGCATCGACTGCTCCTGGTAGAGGATCACCGAGTAGGTGGGCTCTGTGATTGCGCGCAGGCGCTCGTCGATGTAGGTGACGGCCTCGGGATTGCGCTTGTTGCGCGCGTAGGTGTCGATGTGGCGCATGGCACCGGGGCGGTACAGGGCAACCATCGCGACGATGTCCGCGAACTCCGTCGGTCGCACCTTCTTGAGCGCCTCGCGCATGCCGTCCGACTCGAGTTGGAAGACGCCGATGGAAGCTCCCCGGGAAAGCATCTCGAACGTCTTTGCGTCGTCGAGGGGCAGCGCGGTCATGTCGGGCCGCACGCCTGTGGACTCCTCGATGATCTCGAGGCAGTCCGTGATCACGTCCAGGTTCCGCAGTCCGAGAAAGTCGATCTTGAGCAGCCCGATCTCCTCGATCGGCTTCATCGAGTACTGGGTGACCACCTTGGTGCAGCGCTCTCCGTCCTGACTCACGCCCGACCGGTCGTCCATCAGCTGAAGTGGCACGATGTCCGTGAGCGGGCGGTCGGCGATCAAGACCGCTGCGGCATGGACGCCCGCGTTGCGCACGATCCCCTCGAGGCCGCGCGCGGTGTCGATCACCTCACGGGCGTCGGGCTCGCTGTCGTAGGCCCGCTTGAGCTCGGGCTCCTCCTTCAGGTACGCCTCGAAGGACTTCGACCGACCCATCACGGGCTCGGGAATCAGCTTTGCCAGGCGGTCTCCCGTGGCGTAGTCCTTGCCGAGCACCCGCGCCGCGTCGCGCGTGGCGTTGCGCGGCAGCATCTTGCCGAAGGTCACGATCTGCGCCACCGACTCCTTGCCGTACTTGTCGGATACGTAGCGAATGACGAGGTCGCGGCCCTTGACCGAGAAGTCGATGTCGAAGTCGGGCATCGACACGCGCTCGGGGTTGAGGAAGCGCTCGAACAGCAGCCCGTAGGCCAGCGGATCGGCCTCCGTGATGTCCAGGCAGTAGGACACGATCGAGCTGGCCGCCGAGCCGCGGCCCGGCCCCACGGCGATGCCCTGCCCCTTTGCGAATGTGACGAAGTCCCAGACGATCAGGAAGTAGGCGTCAAAGCCCATCCGCCCGATCACGTCGAGCTCCATCTCCATCCGCTCGACCGCCTGCGCCGGGGGTGGATCCCCGTAACGGCGGCGCAGGCCGGCCTCGGCGAGCCCGCGCAGGTAGGCACCCTCGTCTTGGCCATCAGGGGTCTCGTAACGGGGGATCAGCAACTTGCCGAGCTCGATCTCGACGTTGCAGCGCTCGGCGATCTCGAGCGACGACGGGATTGCCTCCGGCCACTCGGCAAACGCCTCCCCCATCTCCGAGGAGTCCTTCAGGTAGAACTCGTTCGTATCGAACGAGAGCTTGGGCTCACTCAGCGTGCTCTTGGTCTGGACGCACAGGAGCGCGGCGTGGTTGGTGTAGTCCTCGCGGCCGAGGTAGTGGACATCGCCGGTGCCGACGAGCGGGCGGCCCATCTCCCGGGCGATCCGCACGATGCCCTCGTTGGCCTTGTCCTGCGCGGGGATGCCGTTCTGCTGGACCTCGAAGTACACGTTCTCCGGACCGAAGGCCCGCACCAGTTGGTCGGCGTGCTCGCGCGCCTCGGCGGGGGCGTCGTCAACCAGCCGGCGGCAGAAGCGCGACTGCAGGCAGCCCGTGAGGGCGATCACCCCGGCCGAGTGGCGCTCGAGCAACTCCATGTCGACGTTCGGCTTGCCGCGGCTCCAGCCCTCCAGGAACCCGGCGGAGGTGAGCTTGACGAGGTTGCGAAAGCCCTCATCGCTCTCGGCGAGGAGCGTCAGGTGGTTGCGCTCCCGGCGCACGGCCCGGTCGGTTCGATCATCCACGTAGTAGGCCTCGAGGCCGAGGATCGGCTTGATGCCGTGCTCCTTGCACGCCTTGTAGTGCTCGACCGCACCGTTCATCACGCCGTGATCGGTGAGCCCGAGGGCCGGCTGCCCGTAGGCGGCGGCCCGCTGGGCGAGGGCATCTATCTTGCAGGCGCCGTCGAGCAGCGAGTACTCGGAGTGGACGTGGAGGTGGACGGCCGGCGGCGACACGGGTGGCCCAATATAGGCCCGGGACCGGACCTCTCCCGGCGCTCGGTGCTCCGTGGCCCGCCCAGCCCCCGCACGATGCGAGAACGCCTACGTGATCCAGCGGCGGCGAACTCCGGTATACACCCGGGCATGATGCGAAAAGGCCCCATCCCGCTGTTCGTCCACGGTGTGGTCGAGTACGCAGCCGGAGCCCTCCTGGTGGTGGCTCCGTTCGTGCTCAGCTTCGACAGCGGGGCCGCCACGGCGGTGGCGATCGCGATCGGGGTGCTGATCATCGCGGTGGCCGCCGCCACCGATGGCCCCACGAGCCTCGTGAACCAGCTTCCACAGGCCGCGCACGTCGCGCTCGACTACATGCTCGTCGTGTTGTTCCTCGCGATGCCGTTCCTGGCGGGCTTCTCCGACGAGACGGCTCCCACCGCGCTCTTCATCGCGCTGGGGGTGGCGCATCTGCTGATCACGATCGGCACCCGCTTCCGCGCGCCTGACAAGGCGGAGCCGCCGGCCGCCGGTCCGCCGGCCCGGTCCTAGGTCGCGGGCGCCGCGCCGCGAGCGCGCGGGACCGGCTAGCTCTCCTCGCCCCCACGCGCGGCCAGGATGCCGCCCAGCACGACCAGCACGATCACGCCGGCGGCGCCGAGCTTCACCCGGTTCCGGGCCATCTTGCGCTTGGCCACGCGCGAGCCCACCTGCCAGACGATCCAACCGAGTATGGAATAGCGCTTTGAGTTCATGCCTCCTCCTTGCCCCGATTCCGGATCCGGTATGCCATCCGTGTCTGGAGGCTCCACAGCTCGATGAAGCCGGGGCTCGCCTGCTGGGAGAAGAGTCCGCCCGACTCGCCGAAGCCCGCGAGCGCCTCGTCGTAGAGGGCGTTGGGTGAGCTGCGTGCCACGGCGGCGGCGCGGCCCTTGTAGAGCCGCATCGTGATCTCGCCCGTGACGTGCTCGTTCACGCTGTCCATGTAGGCATCGAGGTCCTCCCGCAGGGGCTCGTACCAGAGCCCCGCGTAGACCAGGAAGGCCCACTGCTCGTCGAGCCCGCGCTTGAAGCGGTTCTGGTGGATCGTGCCGACGAGCTTCTCGAGCTCGGCGTGGGCTCCCAGCAGGATCGCCGCCGCCGGCACCTCGTACAGGTCGCGCACCTTGAGCCCGACGATGCGGTCCTCGATGTGGTCGACGACCCCGACGCCGTGGCGCGCGCCCGCCTCCGCGCAGCGCTCGATCAGCTCGACCAGGCCGAGGCGCTCGCCGTCGAGCGCGACCGGCACGCCGCGCTCGAACTCCACGCGCAGGTCCTGCGGCTCGTCCGGCGCCTCGCGGGGGTCGGTGACGATCTCGAACACGTCCTCCCGGGGGGGCTCGGCGAGGTCCTCGATCGGTCCGCCCTCGGAGGAGCGGCCCCAGATGTTGTCGTCGATCGAGTAGGGCGTGACCTCGGTCCCGCCCTTCACCGGGATGCCGTGCTCGCGCGCGTATGCGATCTCCTCCTCGCGGCCCATCTGCCACCCCCGCACCGGGGCGATGATCTGCATCGCCGGGTCGAGCGCCATCACGGTCGACTCGATGCGCACCTGGTCGTTTCCCTTGCCGGTGCAGCCATGGGCGACCGTGTCGCAGCCCGTCGCGCGCGCGGCCTCGACCGCGAGCTTGGCGATCAGCGGCCGCCCGAGCGCGGTGAACAGCGGGTAGCCGCCGCCGTAGAGCGCGTTTGCCTTGATCGCCGGGAGGACGTAGTCGCGGGCGAACTCCTCACGCGCGTCAACCACCTGGCAGTCCACCGCGCCGAGGTCGAGCGCCTTGCCGCGCACCACGTCGAAGTCCTCACCCGGCTGCCCGAGGTTCACGGTCAGCGCCACCACCTCGGCCTCGTAGGCCTCCTGGATCCACTTCACCATCACGCTCGTGTCGAGCCCGCCCGAGTAGAGCAGCAGCACCCGCCCGACCTCGTCCGGGTCGGCCTCGTAGGAGGCGGTGGGCTTGATCGGGTGGCGCTCCTCGGTCATGGGGCGCGGAACCTAGCAGCGACCAACGGCGGCGGCGATCCGCCGCAGCGCCTCGTCCACCTCCGCCGCGGAGACCGTCAAAGGGGGCAGCAGGCGGATTGTGTCCGGGCCGGTGGCGTGCACCACGAGCCGCTGCTCCAGCAGCAGGCGCCGCGCGACCCCGGGGGCGTCGTCGGTCTCGAAGGCGAGCATGAGGCCCCGCCCGCGCGCGGGGAGGCCGAGGCCGCGCAGGCCCTCGATGAGCCGGAGCCCCTGCTCGCCGACGGAGGTGAGCAGGGCCGGATCGTCCACCACCCCCAGCACGGCGTTCGCGCCCGCGGCGATCACCGGTCCGCCCGCGAACGTGGAGCCGTGATCGCCGGGCCCGAGCGTGTCGGCGTGCTCGGCCGTGGTGACGCATGCACCGATCGGCAGCCCCCCTCCGAGGCCCTTTGCGAGGGTCATCACGTCAGGCCGGACCCCGGGGCCCTGCCAGGCCCACAGGTCGCCGGTGCGGCCCATGCCGCACTGGATCTCGTCGAATACGAGCAAGGCGCCATGGCGGTCACACGACTCGCGCGCGGCATGGAGCAGCTCATCGCTCAGTGGATGGATGCCCGACTCGCCCTGGATCGGCTCGAGCAGCACCGCCGCGGTCCGGTCGCTCACCGCCGCGGCGAGCGTGCCCGGGTCCTCGCGTGGCACCACCGTGAAACCGGGCACGAGCGGCGCGAAGGGCGCCTGCTTGGCTTCCTGGGAGGTGGCCGAGAGAGCGCCCATCGTGCGGCCGTGAAAGCCCTGCTCCGCGACCACGAACTCGCCGCCCGGGCGGTGGCGGCGGGCCAGCTTGAGCGCGCACTCGACCGCCTCGGCGCCGGAGTTGCAGAGGAACACCTTGCCACCCAAGGACGCCTCGGAAAGTCGCGCGGCCAGCCGCATCGCGGGCTCGGTGTAGAAGAGGTTGCCTACGTGCATCAGGCGCCGTGCCTGCTCGGTGACCGCCTCCACCAGGGCCGGGTGGCAGTGGCCGATCTGCACGACGGAGACCCCCGCGAGGAAGTCCAGGTACTCCTGCCCGTCGGAGTCCCACAGCCGCGTGCCATCCCCCCGCACGAACTCGACCGGGTTGCGGGCGTAGGTGCCCATGGTGGCCCGCCCCTCGAGCGCCTGGAGCTCGGCTAGGGCCACAGCTTCGTCCCGATCCCCTGGTCGGTGAACAGCTCGAGCAGCAGCGAGTGGGGTCGCCTGCCATCGACGATGTGCGCGTTGCGAACGCCGCCCCCGAGCGCCCGCAGGCACGCCTCGAGCTTCGGGCGCATGCCCCCCTGAACGCTCGCCAGCCGCGCCTTCACATCCTCCGCAGTGCTCTGCGCTATCAGCGAACCCGGGTCCTCTCGATCGGCCAGCCAGCCCTCGACGTCGGTGAGGAAGATGATCTTGAAGGCCCCGAGGGCGGCCGCCACCGCCGCCGCCGCGGCATCCGCGTTCACGTTGTAGGACTGGCCCTCGGCGTCCGCGCCCACGGAGGCCACCACCGGGATGTAGTCCGCGGCGATGTGGTTGAGCACGTCCACGTCGACGCGCTCGATCTCTCCCACGAAACCGATGTCGCGCTCGCCCGCGAGCTGCTTCTTCACGGTGAACAGCCGCCCGTCGTCGCCGCACAGGCCCACGGCGGGCTGGCCGTGGCGGCCGAGCAGCAGGACGATGTCCTTGTTCTGCTTGCCGACGAGCACCATCTTGGCCACCTCCACCGTGGCAGCGTCGGAGACCCGCAGGCCCTCGACGAACTCGACCTTCATGCCGAGCCGCTCCATGTAGGCCGTGATGTCAGGTCCTCCCCCGTGCACCACCACGGGGTTCATTCCCACGTACTTGAGCAGCACGACGTCACGCGCGAACTCCTCCTTGAGCTCGTCGTCGATCATCGCGGCACCGCCGTACTTGATCACCACGGTCCTGCCGTGGAAGTCGCGGATGTAGGGGAGCGCCTCGAGGAGTGTGCCGACGTCGCGCATCAGCCACGGCCCTTTCCATACTCGGAGTTGAAGGCCACGTAGGCCTCTGACAGGTCACTGAAGAAGACCTCCGTCTCGCCACCCTCGCCGGGGATCGTGAGCTCGAGGTCGATCTCCTCGCCGGTGACCGCCTGCTCGAGCGCTGCCAGCCCATCCTGGTCGAGCTCGAGGGCGTCACCCGCGCCGACCACCCGCAGCCCCTCGATCTCGAGGTCGACCACGAACGGCTCGCCCCCGGGAAACACCTGGCCGGCAGCCTGGAGGATACGGCCGAAGTTCGGGTCGGCGCCGTGCAGAGCGGTCTTCACCAGCGGTGAGTCGGCCACCGCCCGCGCCACCGGCTCGACGGCATCCACCGATCCGCGCACGACGACGCGGCCCACCCGCCTGGCGCCCTCCCCGTCGCGGACGATCTCGAGCGCGAGCTGGCGCAGCAGCGCGTCCAGCGCCTCCCCGAGGGCGAGCTCGTCGGGGCCCTCGGGCTCGACGGCGACCCCGCTGGCTCCGCTTGCCATGGCGAACACCGTGTCGCTCGTCGAGAGCTGGCCGTCCACCGAGATGCGGTCGAAGGAACGCTTCACGCAAACGCCCACGAGCAGGTCGAACACGTCCGCCTCGAGCAGCGCGTCGGTCTCGATGAAGCAGAACATCGTGGCAAAGCGCGGCGAGATCATGCCCGCCCCTTTCGCCTGCGCGGCGAGGCGCACGGTCCCCGAGGGCAGCGCCACCTCCAGCGCGCAGCGCTTCGGGCCGCGGTCGCTCGTGAGTATCGATGTCGAGAAGTCGTCGGCGTCCTCGCCGAGCTCGTCGCAGGCGGCCGCCACTCCGGCGAGCACCCGCTCGCGCGGCAGCTCGCGGCCGATCGCGCCGGTCGAGGCCACGCCCACCTGCGCCGGATCCACCCCCAGCAGCTCCGCGGCGCGCGCCTGCATGGCGGTGGCCGTCTCGTAGCCGCGGCGGCCGTCGCCCACGTTCGAGCAGCCGGAGTTGGCCACGACGGCACGGAGCCCATCCAGGCGGGCCTGGCGCGAGACCATCACGGGCGCGCCGACGCGGGCGTTGGTCGTGAAGCGCGCCGCCGAGACGGTTCCTGGCTCCTCGGAGGCGAGCACGCCCACGTCGAGCCCCGCCGGCTTGATCCCCGCGGCCACGCCCGCAGAGCGAAACCCGTGCGGCAGGGCCGCGGGCTCGAGCTCGCGGACGTGTGCGGGGCACTCGACCCAGCGCGAGGTGAAGAAGCTCACAGCAGCCCCTCTGTCTCCGGCAGGCCGAGCATCAGGTTCAGGCACTGGACGGCCTGGCCCGCCGCGCCCTTCCACAGATTGTCGATCGCGGCGAAGACCAACACCCTGCCGGTGGCGGGCTCGACGGTCGCGTGGATGCGGCACAGGTTGGTGTCGCGCACGTCCCGCACGCCCGGTGGAGAGCCGGCCAGCTCGACGAAGGGCTCGTCCTCGTAGGCGTGGCGTAGGAGCTCACGCACCTCCTCCGCGGTGACCGCCCGCGAGGGGGTCACGTAGCAGCTGGCCAGGAGCCCCTGGTCGATCGGCAGCAGGTGCGGCGTGAAGGTCACCGGCAGGGCGCCGGGCAGCTCCTGGTCGAGCTCTGCCCGGTGGCGGTGCCCCTCGACCTTGTAGGCGCTCACGTTCTCATCGACCGACACGAAGTGGGTGGTGCCGGTGGCCTCCCGGCCCGCTCCGGACACGCCGGACTTGGCGTCCACGACGGCATCCATGGCCAGCTCCGCAAAGGGCAGCAGCGCCAGCAGCGCGGCCGTGGGGTAGCACCCCGGGGCTCCGACGATCCCCGCCGCTCCGATCCGGTCGCGGTGGGCCTCGGGGAGGCCGTAGACCGCGCGCTCCAGCAGCTCGGGCGCCTCGTGGGGCTGGTAGTGCTCCTCATAGAGCGCGCGCGAGAGGCGGAAGTCGGCTGAGAGGTCCACCACCTTGAGGCCGCGCTCGAGCAGGGCCGCCACCGTCGGCGCCGAGGCGCCGTGGGGGTAGGCCACCAGCGCGGCATCCGCGCGCTCGGCGATCGCGTCGGGGTCAAAGCCCTCCAGCACGAGGTCGACCCGGTGGCGTGGATAGACCTCCGAGAGCATGCGCCCGGCATCGGTGCGGGCGGTCACGGCGGCCAGCTCCAGCGTGGGGTGGCGAGCGACGATGGCGGCGGCGAGCGCGCCGGCAAAGCCGGCGGCCCCGACCACGGCCACCCGGTGGCTCCCGCTAGGCACGTAGCCGCCCCCCGATCTCGGCGAGCTCGGCCTCGATCTTCGATCGGCTCCGCGCCACCTCCTCGTCGGTCAGCGTGCGATCGGATGCGCGGAACTCGAGCCGCAGGGCCAGCGAGCGGCTGCCCTCCCCTACCTGCGCGCCCGTGTAGACGTCGAACACCCGCGCGCTCCTCAGCAGGTCCCCGCCCCCGCTGCGCACGGCGGCCTGGACCTCAGCGGCGCTGACCTGAAGCGGCGACACCACCGCGATGTCCTGCAGCACCGCCGGATAGCTCGTGAGGTCTTCGAACACCGTGGTCGCCGTGACCTCCTCGGCGAGCGCCTCGGCGTCGAGCTCGAACGCGGCTGCCCCCTCCAGGTCCCACGCGCGCGCGACCAGGGGGTGGAGCTCACCGATCCACCCGACCTCGCGCCCGCCACCCACCAGAACGCCCGCAGCGCGTCCGGGATGCAGGAACGGCTGCGCGCCTCCCCGATACTCGCCCTCCAGGCCTGCGACGCCCAGGAGCGCCTCCACCACGCCCTTGCCCGCATGGAAGCCCGCGGGCACGGCCCCGCGCCGCCACGTGCCGGGAGCCGCCTGGGTCAGCAGCCCGGCGAGGTGGTGGCGCTCGCGCGCAGGCCTGCGCCCGCGGGGGCTCCCCCGCGGCGCGTCCAGGCTCTCCCCCGGGCCGTACACGTGGGCGGACTCGAACAGCGCGAGCGCGGCCACCCCGTGGGCGGCGTTGCGAGCGGCGGCGTCGAGCAGGCCCGGCAGCAGCAGCGGCCGCATGACGGACTGATCCTCGCTGAGGGGGTTCGCGGTGCGCAGGCTTGGCATGTCGGCCAGCCGCAGCCGCTCGAGGGCCTCCGGCGCGATGAAGCTCCAGCCCACTATCTCGTCGAGGCCGCGGTCGCGCAGGGCGTCCTCGAGGCGCCGCCGCAGCCGCTGTTCGGACGTCAAGCGCCCGACCGCGCGGCGGCGCGCGGGCAGGGTGATCGGGAGCCGCTCGAGCCCGTAGATGCGAGCCACCTCCTCGATCAGGTCCGCCTCGCGCTGAACGTCCACGTCGCGCCAGTGGGGAACGCGGGCACTGATCGCCCCGCCCGGCGTCAGGCTCGTGTCGAAGCCGAGCCGACCGAGGATGCCCCTGACCTCGTCCACCTCCACCGCCTGCCCCAGCAGCCGCTCCAGGCGCTCCATCCGAAGCTCGACGGCACGGGGCTCTGCCGGATCTGGATAGGCGTCGATCGTGCCGGGCACCATCCGCGCTCCGCACAGCTCGACCATCAGCTTCGCCGCGAGGCGCTCGGCGGCCATCGCCAGCTCGGGATGCAGCTGCTTCTCAAACCGGGTGGAGGCCTCGGTGCGCAGGCCGAGCGCCTTCGAGGTGCGCAGGATGTTCGGCCCCACCCACGTGGCGGCTTCCATCAGCACGCGCGTGGTGTCCTCGGAGACCTCGGAGATCTGCCCGCCCATGATCCCGGCGATCCCGGAAGGGCCCTCGGCGTCGCATACCAGCGCGGCGTCGGGACCGAAGGCCCGCTCGCTGTCATCCAGGGTGACCATCCGCTCGCCCTCGCGGGCCCGGCGCACCACGATCCGGCTACCTCGCACCTTGTCAAGGTCGAACGCGTGGAGAGGCTGGCCACAGGTGAGCATGACGTAGTTGGTGATGTCGACGACGTTGGAGATCGGCCGCTGTCCCGCCGCCGTCAGCCGCTGCTTCAGCCACTCCGGCGACGGGCCGATCCGCACGTCCTGAAAGACGCGCGCCACGAAGCGCAGGCAGATGTCCGGGTCGGCGATCTCCACCGAGGCGTGGTCCTCGACGCGGTCCCCGCCGGAGGCCTCGGCGTCCGATGCCGTCGGGTCCTCGGCGAGCGCCGCGCCGGTGGCCGCGTGCACCTCCCGCGCCACGCCGTAGACCGCCAGGCAGTCGGGCCGGTTGGGGGTGATCTCCAGCTCGAGCACCTCGTCGGCGATCGGGAGGTACTCGTGCAGCGGCGCCCCCACGGGCAGATCGCCCGCGAGCACCATGATGCCCGCGTGGTCTGAGCCGATCCCCACCTCGTCCTCGGCCAGGATCATCCCGCTCGAGGTCACCCCCCTCAGCTTGGCCTCACCGAGTCGGGTGCCGTCGGGCATCACCGCCCCCGGCAGCGCCACGGCCACCGTCTGACCGCTCTCGACGTTGGGCGCCCCGCAGACGATCGTCCGTGGCTCGCCCGAGCCGTCGTCCACCTCGCACACGGTGAGGCGGTCCGCGTCGGGGTGTCGTCCGGCCTTCAGCACGCGCCCGACGATGAAGCCGTCGGTGGAGCGCACGCCCAGGCGCTCGATCCGCTCGACCTCCGTGCCGGTCATGTCCAGGCGCTCGGCGAGCTCCTGCGCCGGGAGGCCGGGGTCGGAGTAGGAGCGCAGCCAGGCGAGGGGGACTCTCATGAGCCGAACTGCTCCAGGAAGCGGACGTCGTTGTCGAAGAACAGCCGCAGGTCGGGCACGCCGTGGCGGAGCATCGCGATCCGCTCGATTCCCATCCCGAACGCAAAGCCCTGCACGTGCTCGGGGTCATAGCCATCGTCCTTGACGAAGCCGAGCACGTTCGGGTCGACCATCTCGGAGCCGAGGATCTCGATCTAGCCGGAGCCCTTGCAGAGGTTGCAGTGGGAGCCATCGGGCAGGTGGCCCTTGCCCTGGCACTTGAAGCAGGACACGTCCACCTCAACGCTCGGCTCGGTGAAGGGGAAGTAGTGCGGGCGCAGCCGGATCTCGCGCTCCGCGCCGAAGATCGCGCGAGCGAACTCGAGCAGCACGCCCTGGAGGTCGCCGAGCGTGATGTCCTCGTCCACCGCAAGGCCCTCGATCTGGTGGAACATCGGCGTGTGGGTGGCATCCGAGTCGCGCCGGTAGACCCTGCCGGGAATGATGATGTAGATCGGCGGCTCGGCCTCCTCCATCGCCCGGATCTGCATCGGCGAGGTGTGGGTGCGCAGGAGCACGTCCTCCGAGACGTAGAAGGTGTCCTGCAGCATCCGCGCGGGGTGGTCGGGCGGGTGGTTGAGGGCCGTGAAGTTGTAATAGTCGAATTCGATCTCGGGGCCCTCGGCCACCGAGAAGCCCAGGCCGAGGAACACGTCCTCGATCTCGCGCCGGGTCTCGCTGATCAGGTGCAGAT
>JBPCJI010000145.1:0-4167 GCA_051005475.1 Thermoleophilaceae bacterium | reverse complement strand
GCCCGAGCCAGCCGTTCTTGCCGTAGGCGGCGCTGCAGACCTCGATCCGGCCAAGCGTGGCGCGGCACCTGCGTCCGGTGGTCCCGCCGGGGACCTCTGTCAGGCCCATCACGCTCGGGGAGGCGTTCCAGTCGGTGATCGCCGTGTCCAGGTGGGCGTCCCAGAGGCCGCTCACGGTGTCGCTCACGTTGTCGCCCACCTGCAGCCCGAACGGACTGGCGGTGCGAGCCCAGTGGTAGTTGCCCCACGAATGGCTCGCAGCCGCCGGTGCCGCCATGACGCCCGCCGAGACAGCGGTCAGTGCGAGGACTACGAAGATCTTGCGCAAGAGGACTCCTCCGGTTCGAACCAAGGACGTGGCGGGCTTCCCGGCTTGATATTCCAAAGGTAGCTGATATTTATGTCATGTCAACTGTTGGATGAAGATAGAGAGGAGAGCGTGTCGAGGTGAGACTCCTGACAAACGCTGCGCAGGTCCTGGCCTGCGTCGCACGTGACCCCGGCAGCCGCCTCAGGGACATCGCCACGTGCGTCGGGATCACCGAGCGCGCAGCCCACCGGATTGTCTGCGAGCTCGAGGCGGACGGCTACATCACACGCCACCGGGAGGGCGCGCGCAATACCTACGAGCTACACCCTGACCTCCCCCTGGACCAGGAGTCGGACTCCGTGGTGCCGGTCGGAGCCCTGCTGCGCCTCCTGATCGCAGACCCGCGGGACGAGGATCGCGCCGTCGCGTAAACGCGAGCGGCCGAGCGCTCACAGCTCGAACCGGTACCCCACGCTGCGCACCGTCTTGATCCTGGCGGCGTGCTCCAGCCCGAGCTTTGCCCGCACGCGGCGCACGTGCACGTCCACCGTGCGCGCGCCGCCGTAGTAGTCATAGCCCCACACCGCCGAGAGCAGCGACTCGCGCGAGAACGCGCGTCCGGGGTGGGTGACGAGGAACTTGAGCAGCTCGTACTCCATGTAGGTGAAGCTCACCGGCTTGCCCGCGATCGCTACCTGGTAGGTGGCCACGTTCAGCTCGAGTGAGCCGACGCGCACCACCTCGCCGTCCTCGACCCCGTTCACCTGGCGCCGCGCGCGGGCCACGCGGGCCTCGAGCTCACCCGAGGCGAAGGGGCGCACGAGCAGCTCCTGCACGTCGCCCAACGACGCCGCCGAGGCGAGGTGCTCAGGGTCGAGCGCGGCGACGAGCGGCACCTCGCAGAGATCCTCGTGATCGCGCAGGCGCGCCACCAGCGGACCGGGCGCCGGCTCCCCGGCCCCCACGCCCACGATCACGAGCGCGGGCCTGCGCGGCCCGGCCCCGTCATCTCCGCTCGGAAGCAGCGTGCCGTTGGCACTGACCCGCCTGGGGCTGAAGCCCATCTCGGCGAGTCCCTGGGTGAGCTCGCCCGCCAGCTCGGGGTCCTCGGCGTAGATCCATGCGTCGGCCATGTCAGAGCAGGCTGAGTAGGCGTGTGCGGTCGAGCTCGGTCACGGTGCGGCGGTAGTCCTCCCACTCACGCCGCTTGTTTGCCACGAACCAGTCACAGAGCGTGTCGCCGAGCGCCTCACGGGCGAGCTCGGAGCCCTCAAACGCATCGGTCGCCTCGCGCAGGTCCTGGGGCAGGCGGTGGAGCCCGTCGAGCGGCTCGCCGTTTGACTCCTCGGGGAGCTGATAGCCGCGCTCGATGCCGCGCAGGCCGGCCGCAAGCAGCATCGCGAACGCCAGATACGGGTTGCACGCCGGGTCGGGAGAGCGCAGCTCGATCCGCGCGGCCGCCTCCTTGCCGGGCCGGTTGGACGGCAGGCGCACGAGCGACGGGTTCCCGCGCCGGGTCCACGCCACGTGCCCGGGCGCCTCGAACCCCGTCGCCAGGCGCTTGTAGGAGTTCACCCACTGGTTGGTGACCGCGGTGAGCTCGGGCGCGTGCGCGAGCACCCCGGCCAGGAATGCCCGGCCGACCTCGGACAGCTGCTCGTCCCCCGGGGTCCAGAACGCGTTGCGGTCGTCCTCGAACAGCGAGCAGTGCAGGTGCATCCCCGAGCCCGCGGCACCGTCGATCGGCTTGGGCATGAAGGTCGCGTACACGCCCAGCTCGCGCGCCACCTCCTTGACCGCCAGGCGGAAGGTGATCAGCGAGTCGGCCATCGACATCGCGTCGGTGTGGCGGAGGTCCAGCTCGTGCTGGGAGGCCGCGGCCTCGTGGTGGGAGGCCTCCACGGGGATCCCCATCTCCTCCAGGCATTCGATCGTGCGCCGGCGAAAGTCGCTCCCCACGTCGAGCGGCGTGAGATCGAAGTACGCGCCGTCGTCGAGCGGGCGCGGCTCCGCGCCCCGCCCGGGCTCGGCGAACAGGAAGAACTCCACCTCCGGGCCCACCTGGAAGGTGTAGCCCAGCTCGCTCGCCCGCCCCAGCACGCGGTCCAGAGCGTGGCGTGAGTCCCCGGGATAGGCCCGCCCGTCGGGCAGGCGCACGTCGCAGAACATCCGCGCCACGAGCGAGTCGGGCCGCCATGGGAGTACCTGGAAGGTGGCCGGGTCGGGGTGTGCGATCGCGTCGCGCTCGTGGCGGCGGGTGCTGCCCTCAAGCGACGAGCCGTCGATCCCGACGCCCTCGGCGAGTGCCTCCTCGAGCTCGGAGACCGGGATCGCGAAGCTCTTCAGCAACCCAAGGACGTCCACGAACCACAGCCGCACGAACCGGACTCCGCGCTCCTCGACGGTGCGCAGCACGTACTCGCCGCGGCGCTCGGCAGGGGTCATCGGTGCCACCTCGGCGCTCACTCCGGTCACGCTATGGACAGCCGGCTCAAGCTTCTATGGCCATCCGGTATGAACCGGCCCGACATCCGGTCGAGGGCCGTCCCGCTGCCGGCCGGTTGTGCACCGAGCCCGGACGGTTGGCGTAACCGAGCGTTCACGGGGACGTCGCTTAGGCGAAACCCCACGCATCCAACATGGCCCGGTGACCGCCGAGACCCGCACCCTGTGCCCGTACTGCGGCGTGGGGTGCGGCCTGATCGCGCGCACCGGCGGCGGGCGGCTCGAGGCGGTGGAGGGTGATCCGCTCTACCCCGTAAACCACGGTCGCACCTGTCGCAAGCCGCTGGAGCTGGGCCACGCGGTGCACGCCTCCGACCGCGCGACGGTGCCGCTCGTGCGCGAGCGCCGCGACGTTCGCTTCCGGGAGGCGGAGTGGGACGAGGCGCTGCCCGCGCTCGCGGCCCGCCTGCGCGCGATCACCGCCGAGCACGGGCCCGACGCGGTTGCCTTCTACGTCAGCGGCCAGTTGCTGACCGAGGACTACTACGCCTGGAACAAGCTCGCGAAGGGCTACCTCGGCACCAACAACCTGGATTCGAACTCGCGCCTGTGCATGTCCTCCGCGGTCGCCGGCTACAAGGGCGCCTTCGGAAGCGACGGCCCGCCGCCCGCCTACGCCGACCTCGCGCTCGCCGACTGCTTCCTGCTGCTGGGGTCAAACACGGTGGCGTGCCACCCGATCGTCTGGTCGCGCATCCGCGACCGCCTGGCCGAGGGGGCGTTCGCGATCTGCGCCGATCCCCGCCTGACCGCCACCGCGCGCGAGTGCCACATGCACCTGCCGGTGCGGCCCGGCACCGACCTGGCGCTGCTGAACGCGATGCTGCACGTGATCGAGCGCGACGGGCTGATCGACGAAGAGCACGTTCGCCGGCACACGAGCGGGATCGGGCAGGCGCTGGCAGTCGCGCGCGAGTGGACCCCCGAGCGCGCCGAGGTGACCTGCGGCGTGCCCGCCGCTGACATCGAGGAGGCGGCGCGGCGCTTTGCCGGGCCGGGAACCGCGATGGTGCTCTGGTCGATGGGGGCCAACCAGTCGACCGTCGGCACGCTGAAGAACAGGGCGCTGATCAACCTCTGCCTGGCCACCGGGCAGATCGGCCGGCCCGGCACCGGCCCGCTCTCGCTCACCGGCCAGCCCAACGCGATGGGCGGGCGCGAGACCGGCGGGCTCTCGACCCTCCTGCCGGGCTACCGCGCGGTCGAGTCCGCGCAGGACCGCGACGCGATGGAGCGCCACTGGGGCCTGGCGGAGGGAGCGATCTCCCCACGGCCCGGCCTGCCGGCGGTGGAGCTCTTCGACGCCCTCGCCGAGGGCCGGGTGAAGGCCGTCTGGATCATGGCCACCAACC
>JBPCJI010000144.1:0-3212 GCA_051005475.1 Thermoleophilaceae bacterium | reverse complement strand
CGCGGCGAGATCCCCGACGAGGTAGATCGACCCGGTGGCCACGACGGCCCCGCTCGGGCCCGCCAGCGCCCGCCCCCGCGCGACCGCGGCGGGGGGGGCGGCCACGATCTCCCGGGGCCCGTCGTCCAGCCTTGCGGCGAGCGCCTCGAGCGTGGCCGGGGGAAGCGCGCGCGGGTTCGAGCAGCGCGTGAGCACCACGTAGTCTGCCGCGGGCAGCAGCAGCTCGAGCATTCCCGCGGCATCCTTGTCCTCCAGCACGCTCAGCACCAGGACGAGGGGCCTGCGTCCCCCGGTTGCCTCGGGCAGCGCCCGCACGAGCGCTTGCGCCCCGGCGGGGTTGTGAGCCCCGTCGTGGATCGTCAGCGGGCGCTCGTCCACCACCTCGAGCCGGCCGGGCACACGCGTCTCGGCCTCCGCGGCGCCGACCGCCGCGGGATCGAGCCGCTCGCCGAGGAAGGCCTCGGCGGCCGCGGCGGCCAGCGCGAAGTTACGCCGCTGAAACTCCCCTTCCGCGCCCCTCCGCGCTCCGGGAACCTTCCGCGGAGCCTGGACCAGGCGGGTGGCGTGCTCGCGCGCCACCCGCTCGGCGACCTCCCTCGCCTCGGGATCCAGCTCGCCGACCACGAGCGTCGCGTGGTCCCGAACCACCGCCAGCTTCTCCTCGGCGATGTCGGTCAGCGTCGTGCCGAGCCAGCGGGTGTGCTCGAGCGCCACCCCCGTCAGCACCTGCACGCGCGAGGGGATCACGTTCGTGGCGTCATGGCGGCCACCGAGGCCCGCCTCGATCACCGCCACCTCCACCCCGCGGGCCGCGAACTCGTGGTAGGCGGCAGCCGTGAGCGCCTCGAACTGCGTGACCCGCTCGTCGGCCTCGAGGGTGCGCTCCACCATCTGCGCCGCGTGCGCCGCGCGCGCGGTGGCCGCCGCGAAGCGCTCGCCGGTCACCGGCTGCTCCCCCACCTCGATCCGCTCGGAGAACGAGCGCAGGTGGGGTGAGGTGTAGCTGCCGGTCCGCAGCCCGTGACGCTCGAGGATGGCCGCGATGAAGCGCACCGTCGAGGACTTGCCGTTCGTGCCCACCACATGGATCTGGGCATAGCGGTGCTGAGGCATGCCCAGTGCGGTCACCAGCTTGTGCATCCGGTCGAGCCCCAGCCGCATCCCGAACAGCTCGAGCGAGAGCAGGTACTCCTCGGCCTGGCCTGGGCTCCAGGCCACCGTCAGCGGAGACGCCCCAGGGCGCCGCGATACTCCTCCAGCTTGGTCCGCTCGCGCTCGACGACATCTGCGGGCGCCCGCTGCACGAACCGCGCGTTTGCGAGCTTTGCCTCGAGCCGCTCGACCTCGGCCTCGATCCGCCGGCGCTCCGCGGCTGCCCGGCGCTGTGAGGCGCCGGGGTCGAAGTCCTCGCTCGGGAGAAGCGCCACGACTCCCCCCGGCACCGCGATCTCAGCGACGGCGTCGCCATCGCCGGAGAGGTCGAGGCGCGCCATGCGGGCGATCTGCTCCTGCATGGCGTCGTGGCCCTCCGCCGAGAGCCGGGCCGGCAGGACGGCGGAGGGCTTGACACCGGCCTCGTCGCGGTAGCGGCGGATGGCGGTGATGGCCTCGATCGCCCGTCCAACGCAGGCCTCTGCCTCCTCGTCGATCCTTCCCGGCTCGGGCCGCGGCCAGCCGGCCACGGCCAGCAGGCCGGCCTCGCCCGGCATGAACGACCAGATCTCCTCGGTCACGTGCGGCATGATCGGGTGGAGCAGCCGCAGCGTGCGGTCGAGGGCATAGAGCAGGGTCGCTGACACGGCCGTGCGGTCGGCCCGCTCGTCGTAGAGGCGAGGCTTGGCCAGCTCGAGGTACCAGTCGCAGAGCTCAGACCAGAGGAAGGCGTAGAGCTCGAGCGCAGCGGCCGACATCTCGAAGGCCTCGACCAGCGCGTCGGTGCGGCGGGCGGCGCGCTCGAGCCGCGACAGGATCCAGCGGTCCTCCTCGGTCTCCGCGTGATCGGGCGAGGGCGCCGATCCCTCCTGCACCCGCAGCAGGATCAGGCGCGAGGCGTTCCAGAGCTTGTTGGCCAGGTCCTCGCCCTGCCTCACCCGGTCGGCGGAGAACCGCACATCCTGGGTCGAGGACATCGCGAGCAGGCCGAAGCGCACGGCGTCGGCGCCGTGCTCGGCGATCTGGTCGAGGGGGTCGATCCCGGTGCCGAGTGACTTGGACATCCGCCGTCCGTCGGGCGCCTGGATCACCGAGTGGATCGGCACGTCGGTAAACGGCAGCTGGCCCGTGAGCTCGACTCCGAACATCACCATCCGCGCGACCCACAGGAAGATGATGTCCCTTGCCGTGGAGAGCACGTCGGTCGGGTAGAAGGCGCGCAGCTCGGGCGTCTGCTCGGGCCAGCCGAGGGTTGCGAAGGGCCAGAGGGCCGAGGAGAACCACGTATCGAGCACGTCCGGATCGCGCTCCCAGCCGTCGCCATCCGGCTGCGCGGCGCCCGCGTGCATCTCCTCGCCGCGGTACCAGACGGGGATCCGGTGGCCCCACCAGAGCTGGCGCGAGATGCACCAGGGCCGGATGTTCTCGAGCCAGCGGAGATACTCCTTCGTCCATGGCTGGGCGGGGTGAAACCGCAGCCGCCCGTCGGCGACCGCCTCGATCGCCGGCGCGGCCAGTTGCTTCATGTCGCAGAACCACTGCAGCGAGATCAGCGGCTCGATCCGCATGCCCGAGCGGTGTGAGTGGGGCACGTCATGGGAGTAGGGCCGGGTACCGGAGAGCAGGCCCTCGTGGCGCAGCGCCGCCACCACCTCGCGCTGGGCCTCATCCGTGGTGAGGCCGGCGAAACGCTCGCCGGCCGCCTCGGTCATCCGGCCGTCCTCGCCGATCACCGTGATCTCCTCGAGCCCGTGGGCGCGGCCGATCTCGAAGTCGTTGGGGTCGTGGCCGGGAGTGATCTTGAGCGCGCCGGTCCCGAAGTCGGTCTTTACGTACTCGTCGGCGATGATCGGGAGCCGCCGGCCCACGAGGGGCAGCACCGCCGTCTCACCCACGAGGCGCGTGTAGCGCTCGTCGCCCGGGTTCACCGCGATGGCGGTGTCGGCCAGCATCGTCTCGGGGCGCACCGTGGCGATGGTGATGGCCCCCGATCCCGACGCGAGCGGATAGTCCACGAGATAGAGGGTGTCCTCGGTGCCGCGCTGCTCCACCTCGAGGTC
>JBPCJI010000143.1:0-2852 GCA_051005475.1 Thermoleophilaceae bacterium | reverse complement strand
ATCGGCTGGCAGTACCGCCGGCTCGAGGCCGCGCCTCGGGTCGAGGAGTTCGTGGCCATGCGCGTCAACGCGCTCGTCGTGGACCTGGCGCTGCTCGGCCCGGGCGCCTGGGAGTTCCTCGAGCGGCTGTGCGCCACGATCCCGGGCCTTGGCGTCGTGGTCTGCACCGGGCGCTCCAGCGTGGCGCAGCGGGTGCGTGGGCTGCGGATGGGCGCCGATGACTGGGTGACCAAGCCGTGCCACCCCCAGGAGGTGCTCGCGCGCGTGGAGGCGGTCGTGCGACGGCGCAAGCGGGCGGGCGGGCGCGCCGACGAGCTGCCGGTGATCGCCGGCGAGCTCGAGATCCGCGCCGACCAGTTTCAGGCGTTTGCCTCGGGGCGGAGCGTGGATCTCACCCGCAAGGAGTTCGAGGTGCTCCAGCTTCTCGCACAGGCCGAAGGCAAGGTGCTCCAGCGTGAGGAGATCTACCAGCAGGGCTGGGGCTACGCGATGGCACACGGGGACCGCTCGGTCGACGTCTTCATCCGCAAGGTGCGCCAGAAGCTGGAGGAGGCCTCTCCGGACTGGAAGTACCTCCACACCCATTTCGGCGTGGGGTACCGCTTCGATCCGGAGCCGAGGGTGGCGGACCTAGGCGACCAGGGCGGCGGCAGTGGGGATGCCACGCGCGAGCAGGCGGCGCGGTCCGCCGAAGGTCAGGCTGCGGCACAGGATCGGATCGATCCCGCCCTCGAGCAGCCGCGCCCGAGCTTCGCCTAGCAGCGCCGGCCGGGTGGGGCCGTGCGCGTCGGAGCTCACCACCTCCACGAGGCCCTCGGCGATCAGCGCGAACGCCGCCTGCCTGGCCTCGGCTCCGTGGGCGCCGGTGATGGACTGCGCGTTCACCTGGGCCACCACGCCCCGCGCGAGCTCGCGGCGCAGTCCCTCCGCCCCGTCGAGCGCGGCGTCCGCGCTGCGCTCCGGATGTGCGATCACCACACCAAAGCCGCGGTCGCGCAGCTCGTCGGTGGCCGCGTGGAAGGGCTCGTCCAGAGGTTCGAAGGGCGCCTCGACCAGGAGCCACCGCGATCCCCGCGGACCCTGGGCGAGCGTCTCGAGCTCGTGCTGGGTGAGGCGTCCCACCATGTCGTGTCCCAGCTCGGCCCCGCGGCGAAGCTCCAGGGTGAGCCCGGCCGCGTAGACGGCCGCCTGTAGCTCACGCACCCGCTCGCCGAGGTCTGAGACGTCGGTCATGAAGTCTGCGCGGACATGGGGCGTGGCCACCACGGTGCCCGTGCCCTCGGCGGCTGCGCCGCGCAGGAGCTCGACGCTCTCCTCGACCGTCGAGGGCCCATCGTCAACCCCCGGTAGCGCGTGAAAGTGAAGTTCGACTCCTTCCATTTCACAGTCAGCTTGGCCCTTATGGCCAGCCGGGACGTCAAGCAGGGGTTACGTCGCTGTGGCCGTGTTGTGAACCGATCTGCGGTCCGTTGCCATACTCCCCGTGGGCTCCCGGAGTTCGGCCGGGCCCACCCCGCCCCCGGCCTGCGAGGAGGTATCCAAGGCGATGTCCAAAGCGCAGCGCCTCGGGCTGATCGCCCTCGCCGTCCTGGTCATGGCCGTGGCGTTCGTGCTCGCCCGGCCCGGGGATGACGAGGAGAAGGCCAAGCAGCCGGCGGCCACGCAGCCCGCGCCGCGCGAGCCGTCGAGCACCGTCACCGAGCCGACCGCCACCACCGATACCCGCCCCGAGGAGAGGATCGTGCTGCGCGACCACAAGCCCGCCGGCGGCGTGGGGCGCATCGCGGTGAGGAAGGGGGGCTTCGTGCGGTTGGTGGTGGAGTCCGACGCGGCCGACGAGATCCACCTGCACGGCTACGAGATCGAGGGGAAGGCCGCCCCGGAGGATCCGTTTCGCTTCTCCTTCCGGGCGGACATCGAGGGTGTCTTCGCGCTCGAGAGCCACGGGGCCGAGGACGACGACGGCGACTCGGTGATCGCGAGGCTGGTGGTCTCCCCCCGGTGATCCAGCCGCCGCTCGCGCACACCGGCCATTGGCTCGTGAACGTGGCCTACGTGCTGCCGTTCGTGGTCTTTCTCGTATGGCTCTTGGTCACGGTCGTGCGCGAGCGCCGCCAGGCCGTGAGGGAGACGCGGGACGTCCCGGAGCGATAGGGCCTTCGCTATCCTCGGACGGCGCTCGCGGGCGTAGCTCAGTTGGTTAGAGCGCCGGCCTGTCACGCCGGAGGTCGCCGGTTCGAGTCCGGTCGCTCGCGTTACGCAGGATGCCGCATTGTGCCGCAATGCAGGGAAAAGGATTGGGGCCCTTGTCGGTGGGTACCGCAGCTCACCGCACCGATCCGCAGGTTTTCGCAATAAAAACGTGGCAAAAACGTGGCAGCCGAAGGGGGCGGCCGGGACCAACGGCTATCCGCGCGGGCAAGTCCGACCCACACGCTCCGAGCTGGGTGCGCCATCGCATCGCTCGAGGTCGCCTGGAAGCCCGGGTGCTCGCCGAGTCGACGACGTGCGGCAGCACCTCTAAACCTCAACGATCGCATGGCCCGGGCCCGCGGCTTCGAGCTCGGCGACCTCGTCAAGGTGCGCGGCCGCTGGCCCGAGGTGGCCAAGGCCTACACCGAACATCGTGGAGTGGTGGTCGCGGGTGCGACTGAGGAGGATGATCGCTAGTGCCTCCCGCCTCGTGATGCCAGGATTACCAAGTCGTCAGGGATTAGCGTGGCTGGCTTCGGGCCACGATCCAATCGCTCCGCCGCCACTCTTCCGGCCAATCTGATCACGTCGCGACTGGGCGCCGGCGTGATCGCTTTCCGAGGAAACCAGTCGCGCGAGCGACCCCGAGGACGTCGATG
>JBPCJI010000142.1:0-10538 GCA_051005475.1 Thermoleophilaceae bacterium | reverse complement strand
GATCGAGACGGCGATCTTCCGCCGCAAGACGATCCTGTTCGACTACTACACGATGGGCCGCGACGCCGAGGAGAGGCGCAAGGTGGATCCCTATCACCTGCTCTTTCGCGGGGGCCAGTTCTACCTCATCGGATACGCGCACGAGCGCGCTGCCGTCCGCGTCTTTCGCCTGTCGCGGATCCGCAACAAGGTTGGCTACTCCTCGAAGGCCGAGCACGACTTCCAGCGTCCCGAGGACTTCGACCCGCGGGCCTACGCCACGCGCGCGGACTGGCAGCTCGGCGACCCGCGGGGGACCGCGCGGATCTGGCTGTCGGACCGGATCGAGTGGCTCGTGCGCCGCCACGTCGGCGAGGACGTGGGCACGATCGAGCAGGCCGACGACGGCGTGATCTTCGAGACGGCCTACGGTGACTCGCGCCAGCTCGTCTCGTGGGTGCTCGGGCTCGGGCCGCGCGCCCGGATACTCGAGCCCGCGGAGCTCGTGGAGGAGGCCGAGGAGCGCGTCCGGCTCGTGGCCGAGCGCCACTCCTCGGAGATGGAGCTCGCGGCGCCGGACAAGCGGCGGCCGCGGGAGGAGCAGGAGGAGGACGACGGGAAGCGCGACACGGGCATCCGGCCCGAGCGCTTTGCCCGGCTGGTCACGCTGGCCGGCATCCTCATCGACACCGCGCGGCGCGGGAGCAAGCTCGACCTCAAGGAGCTGTGCGAGAGGCTCCAGATGTCAGAGCAGGAGCTGCGCCAGGACATCGATGTGCTGAACGTGGTGAATTTCGGGGGTGGCAGCTACGTCCTCTACGCCGAGGTGCAGGGGGACCTGATCGAGGTGGACCCCGAGCCCTACGGGGACAACTTCGCCCGTCCGGCGCGGCTGCTGCCGCTCGAGGCCAAGGCGCTGGCGGCGGCCATCGACCTGGTCGGCGAGCACCTGCCGGACGGCTCGCTGGCCTCGGCACGCGAAAAGATCGTGGAGGCCCTCGGCCGCGACCCGGCCGCCGACGGCCTCCAGATCACCACCGCCAAGGGCGATGACTCCGAGATCGCCCGCGTGGTGAGCAGCGCGATCGCCGGGCGGCGGATACTCGAGATCGAGCACTACAAGGAGGACGAGGACCAGTTCACCTCCCGCACGATCGAGCCCTACCAGCTGCTCAACGGCCAGGAGGGATGGTACGTGCACTGCTTCGAGCCCTCAAAGGACCAGACGCGCTCCTTCAGGCTCGACCGCATCCGCTCCGCCGAGGTGCTCGAGGAGACCTTCGATCCGCGCGAGGGCGTGGAGCCCGATGTCCAGGGCTGGCCGACCACGGGCGAGGTGCCCACCTCGGAGACCGCGCGCGTATGGGTGTCGCCGGAGCGGGCGCGCTGGGCACGAGAGGGCCGGCGGGTGGTCGAGGAGCTGAAGGACGGGTCGGTGATAGTCGAGCTTCCCTTCGGTGGGCACGACTACCTGGCCCGCGAGATCCTCAAGGAGGCCGGCGACGCCGCCGTGCTCGAGCCCGAGTCCGCGCGCGCCGCCGTGCTCGAGGCCGCCGAGGCGCTCGCGGGCGCCGTCAAGCGCTGAGGGGATGGGCTCACGCCGCGACCAGATCAGGATGAGCGAGGACGAGCTGCGATCCTTCCTCGAGCAGCAGCGGATCCTCCAGGTGGCCACGGTGGGACCCAACGGCCGTCCTCACCTGGTGCCGCTCTGGTACGTGGTGGACGGTGACGGGCTGGGGGGCTGGACCTACGCCGCCTCGCAGAAGGCCAAGAACCTCGATCGCGATCCGCGCGCCACGCTTTCGGTCGACGACGGCGTGCTCTACCACGAGCTGCGCGGGGTGATGATGGAGTGCGACGTGGCGATCGACCGCGACCCCGAGCGCGTGGCCGGATGGGGCTTTCGCCTCTTTGAGCGCTACGGGCCCGGCGGAGATCTCGCCCCGGAGGTTCGCGAGATGGTGCTCAGGCAGGCCGGAAAGCGGGTGGGGCTGCGGTTCTCACCCACGCGCACCGTCACGTGGGACCACCGCAAGCTCGAGAGGACCTACTGATGAAGGGGCTGATCCTCTCGGGCGGCAAGGGCACGCGGCTGCGCCCGATCACCCACACGAGCGCCAAGCAGCTCGTGCCCGTTGCCAACAAGCCCGTCCTCTTCTACGGCATCGAGGCGATGGCAGCCGCCGGGATCAGCGACCTCGGGATCATCGTGGCGCCCGAGACCGGCAACGAGATCCGGGCGGCGGCGGGAGACGGCTCGGCGTTCGGCGTGTCGATCACCTACGTGGAGCAGGACGAGCCGCTGGGCCTGGCGCACGCGGTCCTGACCGCGGAGGAGTATCTCGATGGATCGGCGTTCGTGATGTACCTCGGGGACAACCTGCTACGCAACGGGATCATCGATCTCGTGCAGACGTTCGCCACCGAGCAGCCGGATGCGCTGATCCTGCTCACCCCGGTGCCAGACCCCGAGCACTACGGGGTCGCCGAGCTGGTCGACGGCCGCGTGTCGAGGCTGGTCGAGAAACCGACGCAGCCGGCGACGAACCTGGCGCTCGTCGGGGTCTACATGTTCACGCCGGCGATCTTCGACGCGGCACGTTCGATCGTACCTTCGGACCGGGGTGAGCTGGAGATCACCGACGCGATCCAGTCGCTGGTGGACTCCGGCAAGCGGGTGGACCCGCACGTGGTGCATGGCTGGTGGAAGGACACCGGCCAGGTGCAGGACATGCTGGAGGCCAACCGCCTGATTCTCGATGACCTCGAGGAGCGGGTGGACGGGGAGTGCGTGGACTCCCGCGTCGAGGGGCGGGTGGTGATCGAGGCGGGTGCCCGCCTCGAGCGCTCCACGGTGCGCGGCCCCGCCGTGGTGGGCGCGGGCTCGATCATCACCGACGCCTACATCGGTCCCTACACGGCGATCGGCGAGAACGTCACCATCGCCGGCGCGGAGCTGGAGTACTCGATCGTGCTCTCGGGCTCGACCGTGCGTGACCTGGAGTACCGGATCGAGGCGAGCCTGATCGGCCGCAACGTGCGGATCAGCCGCGGGCCGCGCATGCCAAAGGCCTACCGCTTCGTGGTGGGCGACAACTCGGAGATATCGATCCTCTAGCGGGCGGGCGGTGACGGTTCGGGCGGGGCCGGGTGTCCCGCGGGGGCCGCCTGTCCCGCGGGGGGCCGGCGCTCGGTCAGAATGCCGAGCGCTCGTTCAGCTCAGCGCTCGGTCAGGCCAGCCCGGGCGAACCGCCCCGCCGCGCGCAGGCGCCCACCGACGGTGAGCGCCAGGCGGGCCGTCTCCTCGACCGGGGTCCGGACCTCGCGGCCAAGCGGCCTCCAGCTGCGCCCGTCGCGACTGATCTGGAAGCGCACCCTCCTCCCCCGCGCCAACATGCGGAGGTGCACGAGCTTGGATGACGGGGCGCTAACGGACAGTAGGAGCCTGGAGCGGCCGCGCACCCGCCGCCAGACGATCACGCGTCCCCGCCCCACCGCGGCCCCGAGCGCCTCGGCCCCGCTGCCGCCGATCGCCTGAAAGCCGCTGCGATAGGTCGCAAGCCCAGCCACCGCGTCCCCGCGCAGCGCCCCGCGATCCACCACCGCGGTCGCCGCGTAACGCGGAGTCCCAACACGCCGTGTGAGAACGGCGGCATCGACTCGCCTGCCGCCGGCCGCGGCGGCGGTCATCCGCAAACCACTGCCGACGCGTATCGCCGGCACCCGCTCGCTGAGCCACTCCCACCCCGAGTCCAGCCGGCCGCGGAAGCGGTCGGAGAAGGCAGTCGATGCCGCCCCCGGGACGGTCGCGGGCGGGATCCCTGTTCCGATCGTCGGCCACCCGTCGGCCCCGAAGCCGACGGTGTCGGAGAGGAGTTGGCGCCCGGCCAGGAACCCGTCGCCACCGCCGTAGGCGTGGAAGAAGGCCCTGAAGCCACCGGCCGCGTCCGGGGTGATGGAGGCGTGGCCCGGGCAGCGCCAACCGTTGCCGCTGCGCAGGATCGGATTGCCTGGGTGCTTCTGCCACGGCCCGCCGAGCGTGGGCGAGCGCGCCACGCCCACCGCGTAGACGCAGCGGGGGGAACAGCACAGGTTGGCCGAATAGAAGAGGTAGAACATGCCGTTGCGGCGTATCACCGACGGGGCCTCCACCACGGCGCCCTCCCACGGCTCGCCATTGCGGATCAGCTCGCGCGGTTGGCCCAGCAGCTGCATCCCGTCCTCGCTCAACTGCTGGGCGAAGATGGGTGTCGGCCGGCGGAAGTGGTTGCCGTCCTCCTTCCACAGAAGATGGAGCACCCCCTTCTCGTCGCGCACCGGGAAGGGGTCGATCGACCCATACTTGCTGCAGCGCAGTGGGCTGCCCCTGTCGCTGTAGGGACCGGTCGCCGCAGGCGCCGTGGCGACCCCGAGGCAGTACCAGGAGCCGTTTCGCCGTCGCGGCAGCGCGCTGTAGAACACGGCGTGGCGATCTCCCAACTTGGTGATCTCGGGCGCCCAGAAGTCCGTCTTTGCCCATCGGGGCGGGCGCCGGAACACCGATCCCGCGACCCGCCAGCTGGTCAGGTCATCCGAACGCAGGATCCTGAACGTCGGGGCCCAGCCGTTGCTGGTGGTCACCGCCGTGTAGCCCTCCCCACCGCTGAAGATCACCGAAGGGTCGGGCCACTCGCCCCCCACGAGCGGCACGGGCAGCGCGAGCGCCACGCCGGCCATCGCGCGAGAAAGTCGAGCCCTGAGCACCCGACCCATCCTAACCATGGTAATCCTTTCATGGTGAAGCTCCTCATTTGTGGCGCGGCCGGCATGCTCGGTGAGGATGTCGCGCGCGCCGCCGAGCTGGCGGACCACCAGGTGCTCGCGACAGACCGGACGTCCCTCGACGTGACCGACTCCGAGGCGGTGGCGCTCAGGGTCGAGCGCGAGCGGCCCGATGCGGTCGTGAACTGCGCCGCGTACACCGATGTCGATGGCGCCGAGCGCGAGCCCGAAGCCGCCATGTGGGTCAACGCGGGCGGGGCGCGCAACGTCGCGGCCGCGGCGGGGCGGGCCGGCGCCTCGGTGCTCTACCTCTCCACCGACTACGTCTTCGACGGCTCGAAGGAGGAGGCCTACCTGGAGTCAGACGATCCGAACCCGCTCGGCAGCTATGGCGCCTCCAAGCTCGCGGGCGAGATTGAGACCGCGGCCATGAACCCGCGGCACCACGTGGTCCGCACGTCATGGCTGTTCGGGATCGCCGGGCGCAACTTCGTGGAGACGATGATCGAGCTGGGCGCCCACCAGGGCGAGGTGACGGTCGTGCGCGACCAGGTCGGCTCGCCCACCTACACCGCCCACCTGGCCGAGGGAATCGTGCGGCTGGTCGGCACGGACGCGTATGGCCTGCACCACATGGCAGCGAGCGGACAATGCTCCTGGTACGACTTCGCCGTGGCCATCTTCGACAGGGCAGGGCTCTCCTGCAAGGTACTGCCCACCACCACCGACGAGCTCGGGCGCCCTGCGCCGCGGCCCGCCCACTCCGTGCTCGAGACCCAGCGCGATGACACCGTGCACCTACCCGACTGGCGCACGGGCCTCGACGACTACCTGGCCGAGCGGTGAAGCTGCTCGTGACAGGAGCGGCCGGCTTCATCGGCTCGGCCTACGCGCGGCTGGTGGCGGGCGAGCACGAGGTCACGGTGCTCGACAAGCTCACCTACGCCGGCCGGCGGGAGAACCTGGACGGGGTCGAGCACGTCTTCGTGTACGGGTCGATTGCGGATCCCGGCACCGTCCGAGAGGCGATGGAGGGATGTGATGCCGTGGTCAACTTCGCCGCCGAGTCCCACGTGGACCGTTCGATCGCCGGTCAGGATCCCTTCGTGCAGACCCACGTGATCGGGACGGGTGTGCTGCTCGATGCAGCGCGCGAGCTCGGAGTCGGCCGCTACCTGCAGGTCTCAACCGACGAGGTGTACGGCTCGATCGAGAGCGGGTCCTTCACCGAGAGCTCGCCGCTCGACCCCTCCTCCCCATACAGCGCCACCAAGGCTGCGGGGGACCTGCTGGTCTCCTCGCACGTGCACACGCACGGGCTCGAGGCCGTGATCTGCCGCGGCTCGAACAACTACGGTCCGCGCCAGTACCCCGAGAAGTTGATCCCGCTGATCACCTTGAACGCCCTCCACGACGACCCCCTGCCCGTCTACGGGGACGGGCGGCAGGTACGCAACTGGCTCTTCGTCGAGGACTTCGCGCGCGCGATCCACCGCGTCCTCCAGCACGGCGAGCCGGGCGCCGCGTACAACGTCGGGGGGCCTGATGAGTGCGAGAACATCGAGGTGGTGCGTCGC
The DNA here is from genome assembly GCA_051005475.1 of Thermoleophilaceae bacterium. Taxonomy (GTDB): domain Bacteria; phylum Actinomycetota; class Thermoleophilia; order Solirubrobacterales; family Thermoleophilaceae; genus JAAYBF01. The sequence goes on along the minus strand of JBPCJI010000142.1, from coordinate 4,218 downwards.
GTGCTGGAGCTCACAGGGCGCGATCAGTCGCTGGTCGAGCACGTGGCCGACCGGCTCGGCCACGATCGTCGCTATTCGCTGTCCAGCGACCGTGTCCGCGCGCTCGGCTGGGAGGCCCGGGTGCGATTTGCGGAGGGGCTCGAGCGCACTGTGACGTGGTACCGCGACAACGAGCCCTGGTGGGGACCGATTCGGTCGGGAGAGTACCGCGAGTACTACGAGCGCCAGTACGGCCGCCCGCTGGGGAGATGAATGACGCTCCCGCGCTCGAGCTGCGCGGCCTGACCAAGCGCTACGACGACGGCACCCTCGGCGTGGAGAAGCTCGACCTCTCGGTGCCCGATGGCGCCTTCTTCGGGCTGCTGGGCCCCAACGGTGCCGGAAAGACCACCGTGATCAGCGCCGTCTGCAACCTCATCCGCGTGACCGAGGGCGAGGTGCTGGTCTTCGGTGAGCCGACGACATCGCTGCGCACACGGCGGTGGATCGGGCTGGCCGAGCAGGACATCAACCTCGACCGCTTCCTCACGGTGCGCGAGACCCTCCTCTATCACGGCGGCTACTTCGGGATGGAGCGCGCCGACGCCGAGCACCGAGTCGATGAGATGGTCGACCTCTTCGAGCTGCGGGCCAAGGCCGACGTGGTGGCGCCGAAGCTCTCCGGGGGACAGCGCAGGCGGCTGCTGCTGGCACGCGCGCTGATGCACCGCCCCCGCCTGATCATCCTGGACGAGCCGACGGCGGGGGTCGACTTTGAGCTGCGGCAGGAGCTGTGGACCACCATCCGCAAGCTGCACGCCGACGGGACGACGATCCTCCTGACAACCCACTACCTGGAGGAGGCGGAGGCGCTCTGCGAGGAGATCGCGCTGATCCGCGCCGGGCGGCTGATCGCGCGCGACTCCGCGGCGGGCCTGCGCGCCCACTACGACGCCGACACGCTCGAGGGCGTCTACGTGAAGGCGATGGCCCGGTGACCGGCAATCGCGGCCTGCTCTGGCTCGCGCGCCGCGAGATCCTGCGCGTGTCGAAGCTGTGGACGCAGACGATCCTCGCGCCGGTCGTCTCCTCGATCCTTTTCATCGTCGTCTTCGGACTGTCGCTCGGCGACCGGATCCAGAACGTAGGAGGTGTCGAGTACGACATCTTCATCGTGCCGGGGCTGATCACGATGGCGATGGTGCAGGCCGCCTACGCCAACAACGCCTCGACGATCTTCCAGGCGCGCTATGACCGGTACCTCAACGACATCCTCTCCGCCCCGATGCACCCCTGGCAGATCACGCTCGGATTCACCCTGGGCGGCCTGTTCCGGGCCTTCGCCATCGGCCTGGCGCTGTTCGTGCTGGCGGTCGCGCTGGTCGGGGTGCCCGTGGAGGAGCCGTTTGCCCTGCTCGCGGCCGTGGCGCTCGGGCTGGTGCTGTTCGCCTCGCTCGGCACGGTCGTCGGCATCTTCGCCGACAGCTGGGACCACACCACCTTCATCGCCAACATCGTGATCCTGCCGCTGGCCTTCGTCGGGGGCGTGTTCTACTCGGTCGACCTGCTGCCCTCGCCATGGGAGGAGATCTCACACTTCAACCCGGTCTTCCACCTCGTGCAGGCCGTCCGGTACGGCTTCCTCGGCGAAAGTGACGTGAGCATCTGGCTCGCGCTCGGCGTGACCGCCGCACTGGCCCTGCCGACCTACCTCTGGGCGCAATGGCTGTTCACCAGCGGGCGCAAGCTGAAGGCCTAGCCGCGCTCGAGCGGCGGGTGGAGGCCTGCCGTCGGTGCCCGCGGCTGGTCGAGTGGCGCGAGCGCGTGGCGCGTGAGAAGCGGGCGGCCTTCCGCGAGGAGGAGTACTGGGGCAGGCCCGTTCCCGGGTTCGGCGACCCCGCCGCGTCGGTCTACCTGCTGGGCCTCGCCCCGGCCGCGCACGGGGCCAACCGCACCGGCCGGGTCTTCACCGGCGACCGCTCGGGCGACTGGCTCTTTGCCGCGCTTCATCGCGCCGGATACGCAAACCAGCCGCAGTCGCTACGCCGCGGGGACGGGCTCCGGCTCGACGGCGCATGGGTGGCGGCAGCGGTGCGCTGTGCGCCGCCCGCGAACAAGCCACTCCCCGCCGAGCGCGACAACTGCCTCCCCTACGCGGCCGAGGAGCTGGAGCTGATGCCGGGCGTACGGGTCATCGTCTGCCTCGGTGGCTTTGCCTGGGACGCTGCGCTGCGGCTGCTCGGGCCCGGCACGCGGCCCCGTCCCCGCTTCGGCCACGCCGGCGAGCACGAGCTGGCAGGCGGTCGCCTGCTGCTCGGTTGCTATCACCCGAGCCAGCAGAACACCTTCACCGGCCGCCTGACCGAGGCGATGATCGACAGCGTCCTTCAGCGCGCCCGCGAGGCAGCCGGCGGGCCGGCGCGTCAGGGAAGCTCGACGGTCTCCGCGAGTCGCCGGTAGCCCTTCACCGAGGGGTGGTTTCCGTCGATCGTCCACTCGCGCTTCATGCGCCCGCGCGCGCGCGGGTCCTCGAGACGCTCGTACCACGGGAACACCGGCACGCCCTCCTCGCGCCCGATGCCCCCGATCAGGCGGTTGAGCTCCCGGATCGTCGGGGCCGCCGCCGGGTAGCCGTTGTTCCACGGGAGCACCTCGACGAGCGCCACCCGGAGGCCGAGCTTTCTCCCGCGCTGCACCATTCCGCGGAGAGCCTCGGCCGTGGAGCCCACCTCGCGCCCCTGGGCGATGTCGTTGATCCCGCCCTGGATCACGAGGACGTCTGCCCCGCTCGCGCAACTCTTCAGCCGCGCGGCGATCTCGTCGGTGCGCTCGCCGAAGACCCCGCAGTTGCGAAAGCTCGTGCGCTTCAGCCGCAGCTGGGCCCAGTACCCGTACTGGCTCTCGGGATCGGCCGCCTGTCCGATCCGCCTGCGCACGGCGGGGTCCGGATCCCACAGTGGCGAGCCCGCGCTGATCGAGTCGCCGAGAGCGACGACGACGGTGGGGCCCCTCCGGGACTCGGTTTCGTCAAGCCTCGGCTCACTGACCGTCGAGCTGCCCCCACCCCCACACCCCCCGAAGACCGAAGCAACGACAGCGAACAGAGTGACAACAGCAACAACGGGGGTTTCGCGGGGCGGGTGCACTCTTGGAACCTTCTTCGCATTGGCGTAACAGTCGGACCACTAGCGTCGCCGTGCGCACGCCTGAACTGTCGCGCCACCCGGGGCGCTCAAAGATCTATCCGTGACCGATCTGGTCACAACAACAGTCGCCGCCGGCGCTGTTCTCCATCTACCAGCCTTCCATCTAGTGTCGCGCGCGCACGGGGAGGGGCCACGGTACGCTCAGAGATCGCGTGCCCACTGACGCCCTTGCATCGTTCACGGAGCCGGTCCGTGACTGGTTCTCCCGCTCCTTCGAGCGCCCCACCGAGGCGCAGCTCCAGGCCTGGCCCGCGATCGCCGGCGGGGAGCACGTGCTCGTGTCCGCTCCCACGGGGTCGGGCAAGACGCTCGCAGCGTTCCTGTGGGGCCTCGACCGCCTCGCCGCGAACCCCCTGCCCGAGGGCGAGCGGCGCACCCGCCTCGTCTACATCTCCCCGCTGAAGGCGCTCTCCTACGACGTGGAGAAGAACCTGCGCGCGCCGCTGAAGGGCATCGGCGGGGACATCACCGTCGCGATCCGCACCGGCGACACGCCCCAGCGGGAGCGCCAGGCGATGCTGCGCAAGCCGCCCGACGTGCTCATCACCACGCCGGAGTCCCTCTATCTGATGCTCACCTCGAAGGCGCGGGGGATCCTCACGGGCGTGCAGTGGGCAATCGTGGACGAGATCCACGCGGTGGCGCGCACGAAACGGGGCGCCCACCTTGCGCTCACGCTCGAGCGCCTGGAGCACCTGTCCGAGCACGAGGTCCAGCGAATCGGGCTGTCGGCCACCCAGCGGCCGCTGGAGGAGGTCGGGCGCTTCCTCGTGGGCACCGGACGCCACTGCCGAGTAGTGGACACCGGCGTGCGGAAGCCCCTCGACCTGAAGATCCACGTGCCGGTGGAGGACATGCGCGAGCCCGACGCCCACGACGTCTCCGATCCCGTGCCCGGGCGCTCGATCTGGCCCGCCATCTACCCGGAGCTGCTCGAGCTCGTGCGGGAGCACAGGTCGACGATCGTCTTCGTCAACAACCGCCGCGGCGCCGAGCGCCTGGCGATGCGCCTGAACGAGCTGGCGGGCGCCGG
>JBPCJI010000141.1:0-16076 GCA_051005475.1 Thermoleophilaceae bacterium | reverse complement strand
GTTTGATGCCGAGTTGCTGCAGATCCCGGAGGGCACAGACGCGATCTCCCTAGGGAAACTTTCGGGATGGGCGGCCGCTGGCTATCAGCGCGCACAGGGGCGTCTGCGCTCGCTCACGGGGAACGATCGTCAGCTGGCTGAGGCGATCGCAGAGATCCTCACGGAGGTGAAGCCCGGACCGCTCGAGCACGTGCTCGAGCTGGGCAGGCAAGCCGCACGGGACGCGGGACTGTCACCGAACTGGTGAGCGCCGAGATCGTCGTGGAAAGACCCGGCGCGGAACGGCACTGCGGCCTTGGCGTGAAAAGCGGCAGCCTGAAGGGAATACGCCGATCGGTCCGTAGCGAGGTATCGCGCGGGCTGGGTCCTACGCATCAGCAGCCCACGAGGTACTCCTGATATGGACGTCACGTCCCGCAGAACCGCGCCGGGGCCACGACGAAGTGGCCGCTCGTTGACGGCCTTGCCGACTTCTCCCTCCTCGATGCCGAGTCCTGCCTGCACGCCCCGGCCTTCGGGCGTTCGTTCCATGGCCGTTCGCGGCTACGCGCGACGCCTCAGCTGCACCCAGCGTATCGCCGGCGGCGGCCATACGGTCTAGCCGCAAGCACCTGGGGTGGCTATGGCGTGACGCGACGCGAAACCTTTCCCCGGCGCGTGGTGAGCAGGACCCGGGCCGCGCGTTTGACAACCGTTTGACAAACCCCCACGAAAAAGCGCCCTCCACTCCGGAAGGGCGCTTGATCAAGCGGATCTGTGAATAGCGGGGGCGGGATTCGAACCCGCGACCTTCGGGTTATGAGCCCGACGAGCTACCTGACTGCTCCACCCCGCGTCGCGACCAACAAATGTAGCAACCGAGGGTGGATCGTCAAGCGGGTACCGGGGGGTCGTCCCGGGACAGCGCCGCGCGGACCGCCTCGATCACCTCTTCGTTGGGCGGGTAGTCGCCGGCGTCGTTTGAGAGGTGCACCCACGGGACCTCCCCTCCGGGTGTGACGAGCATGAGCCCGCCGAGCTGGGCCGGGTGCCCGACGGTCTTTCCCTGGCGCACGCCTGACTTCAGGCTGCGGCGCACCCCTTGCGCGACGATCCTCGGCCCGACGAGCTCGCCCACCGTGGCCACCTTGGTCCCGGCGGCCTTGTAGGCCTGGCGGTCGGTGTCCACGAGCAGGTCGATCTCGAGCTCGAACTGCTCTCGGAACCAGGCGGCGTTCGCAGGCGTGCCCTGGCCGATCACGGCGAGCGGGGCGCCGGCCTCGGTGAACGCTTCACGGTCGCGGTTCAACTGAACCGCGTGGTCGCGGCAGAACGCTCATCCGTAGTGGCGCAGGAAGACCAGCAGTGCCGGGTTCTTCGACCAGGCGTCCCCGAGCCTTACGTCGCGGGCCTGCCAGTCGCGCAGCACGATGTCCTCGAGGGCCCGCGCATCGGCGGGCGGGCGGACCTCCTGACGATCCCTCCCGATGCCGAACACCCTTCCAAGGGTAGCGTTGGGCGCCGCATGGAACGTGGGCAACGGATCGCGGTCGCCGACCTCGGCACGAACTCCACCCGGCTCCTGGTGGCGGACCTCGAACCGGGCGGCCTGCTGAGCGAGGTCCACCGCCGGACCGAGGTCACACGGCTCGGAGACGGGGTCGACGCCACGGGGACACTCACCGACGACGCCATGGAGCGCGTGCTCGTGACCCTGGACGCCTACCGCAGGCTCGCGGAGGAGTTCGGCGCGGCGCGCGCGATCGCCGTCGCCACCAGCGCGGTGCGTGACGCGCGAAACGGCGAGGAGCTTCAGCGCCGGGTACGCGAGCGTTCGGGATTCGAAATCCGCACGATCAGCGGGGATGAGGAGGCGCGGCTCACCTTTCTCGGCGCGACCGCGTCCAGGGAGGAGGCCGCCGCCACGCTGGTGATCGACATCGGTGGAGGTAGCACGGAGTACGTGGTGGGACGGCCCGGCCATCCGCCCGACTTCCACGTGTCCACCCGCCTCGGCTCGGTCAGGCACAGCGAGCGTCACATCAGCAGCGATCCCCCGGCCCGTGAGGACCTCGAGGCGCTCGCCCGCGCCGCGCGGCAGATCGTGGTGGCGGGCGCTCCGGAGCAGGTTCGACAGGAGGTGAACGCCGGTATCGCCGTTGCCGGAACCGCCACCTCACTTGCCGCGATCGACCAGGAGCTCGACCCCTATGACCCCGGCCGGGTGCACGGCTACAGGCTGGAGTCAGGCGCCTGCGAGCGGATGCTCACGATGCTGGCCGCCATGCGCCTGGAGGACCGGCGCGAGGTAGCCGGGCTGCACCCCGACAGGGCTCCGACGATCGTTGCCGGGGCGGTGATCCTGATCGAGTCGATGCGTGCTTTCGGCCTCGGCTCGGTCGAGACGAGCGATGCCGACATCCTCCATGGAGCCGCACTCCAAGCACTCGGAGAGGGGAGACCGACAGGGGGGGAGACGGGTTAGACGAATATTTGATGTTCATCCCCCCTCGGGTTAGCTATAGTGGAAACCGTTGGGTGCGGAGAAGCCGTGCGGTAAACTCGCCGGCCCTCCAAGCCCACGACATAGGTCCGGGCGATGCCGTTTCTGACGGCGCCTCCCGCAGTCCGGACCGCCAGGCCCTTAAGGCACGTACCCCTGCCCGTCCTGATGGGGCCGTTAAAGAAACCGCCCGCGAAAGCGGGCGGTTTCTGTTTCAGGCTCCTTCCGCGAGACGCTTGTGTCCTGCGCGCTGAAGCGGGTGGCCTCTGATCAGGGGCCCGCCTTCTCACCGAGGGACGCGTGTCTCGGTCGGCGCGATGCCGCCTCAATGCTCTCGATCTCGCGTGGGAGCACCTCGACCCGCTTGGCATCGTCATCGAGGTACACGGTCACCAGGGCGCCACCATCGATGCGGACCTGCGTCGCCGCCTTGGCAAGCACCGGTCCGGCCTCGAGCGCGGCAACCCCGCAGCCCTCGAGAAAGCCGGTCAGAAGATCCGCGTCGGTGTCCTCACCGAACAGCTCCAACTGTTCGGTGCGGACAGCCTCGCTTCTCACCTCGGCGGTCGGGACGATGAGGCAGGCGGCCATGTCGTCGCGCGCCTCGCTGGCCTCGGAGACCACACGATCCAGGATCTCGGGTGCCGTGGCGTCTGTGCCGCAGCCCACCGCGATCTCGGTGAGCCGGTCGCGCCCCAGGATCTCCCCGTTGCCGGTGGGCGCTTCCTCCAGGCCGTCGGTGTAGAGCATCGCGCGCGAGCCGGCCGCCAGCGGGATCGTGGTCTGGCGCAGTCCGGTGGGGAGATTCCAGCCGATCGGCGGAGACGAAGTGGCCGCCACCGGGTCATGGCGAGACGCTCCCATGACGATCGGCGCGGGGTGTCCCGCCGCGGCATAGGTCAGGGTGCCTCGCCGAGGATCGTGCACGGCGAGTATCACGGTCGCGAAGTCACCCCCGAGGTGCTCGCCGGCCACGCGTTCCGCCACCTGGAGGGCCACCCGCGGTTCGAGCCCCGCCTCGAGGTAGGCGCGCAACGTGTAGCGCATGAAGGCGGTATGGGAAAGCGCCTCGCGGCCGTGGCCCGAAACGTCGCCGAGCACGAAGCCGGCGCGCCCATCCGGCAGCGCGACCGCGTCGTAGAAGTCGCCTCCGGCGCCGGGCCCGTCGGAGGGGCGGTAGGCCACGGATACCGCCACGCTCCCGATCGTGCCGGGCACCAGCGGAAGCAGCGCGGCCTGGAGCAGCCCCACCTCCCCAAGCAGCTCGCGGCGCTGCCGGGCCAGCCGACGCGAGCGCAGCGCGGTGTATATGTAGCCGCCGAGCAGCACCGCGGAGAGCAGCACCAGAGCTGCGAAAGCGGCCTTGAGCCAGCCGGGCACCACCTCGACGACGTCACGGACCCGGCGCACGATCGGTGACTCGCGTCGCTCAATCTCGACGGGCGCCGGAGCCGCCGGCCTGCGTGGCGCTCGAGCCGCCGCGCGCAGCCGCTCGGCACGCCCGGCCACCGATCGCGCTCGCCGGGCCAAGGGACCCCCGCCTGCCGGCCCGCGAGACCGAGGGGTGGCGCCCGCGCCCGTCCCCGTGCCACGAGCCGTGGGGCGACGCGCGCTCGTGGGCGTAGGGCCGACAGCCGTAGCCCCGAGCCCGCTCGCCGGGGCCACGACCACAACGGCGCCGCCTGCTGCAGACCCGCTTCCGCCTGTCGCCCGCCCGGGAGGACGAGCCTCCCGCCGGGCATCCGGAGCAGGTCGCGATCCCGCTGCCGCCTTCAGGACCGGAGCGCGTTTCGGACGCTCGGCAGCCTTCGCGACCGGCGCGCGTCGCGAGGGCACTCGCGTCTTTGCCCGCGCCCGGCGCTGCGGGGATACCGGACCCCTCTGGGTCGCGTCCCTGCTCGCGGGCGGCCCACCTGCGTCCCGGCCAGGGTCCTTCGCCCCGGCGGTGGATGGCTGAGCGGCGAGCCCGGCGGCGGGCAGCATGGCCGTGAGCAGCAGGGCCAAGCCTGCGCTCGACGTTGTCATCAAGATGCTCGCTCCACTCGGAATCCCAACCTCTTCGGCAGAACACCCGTGAGGCCAGGATAGTCCGGTTTTCTATTTCACGCCAATGCTCGGTTGATCAAGCCGATGCCCGGCTCAGCGAAGCCCCGGCCAGGCTCTCGACGTTCCGGGGCAGCACGTCCACCGTCGGCGTACGCGTCCCGAACCGCACGTGCAGCACGGCGGCCCCATGCTCGGCCGCCACGGCCCTCGCCTGCGTGACCGCGCGGTCACGACCTGCCTGCTTGACACCACACCCCTCCAGGAACCTGTCCCCGAGGCCATCGTGCGCTTCGTGCAGGTCCAGCTCGAGGCACTCCTCACGGAAACCGCCGACGGTCACACCGGCGGTCGGGCTGAGCACCACCGTGGCCATGTCGTCGGTGACCAGGCGGGCCTCCTCGGCCACGCGATCGATCAGGCCGGCTGCGGTGGCGCCCCTGCCCAGCTCCTGGAGGATGTCGGCAAGGCGTGGCCGGCCGAGGATCCCGGTCGCGGTCCGCGCTTCCGCGAGCCCGTCGGTGTAGAGGCAGGCGACCGAGCTCGGCGGCAGCGGCACCGTGGTCTGGCGAAGACCCGTGCGCAGGCCGAGGCCGATCGGCGGGGAGGAGGCCGAGAGCACGGGCTCGGGGCGGGTGGGGCCCACCACGATCGGCGCGGGGTGCCCCGCGCACGCGTAGGTCAGGGAGCCGCCGCGCGGATCGTGCACGGCGAGGACCACCGTCGCAAAGTTGCCGCCCAGGTGCTCGTCAATCACCGGGCCGGCCAGCTGCAGCGCCAGGCGCGGCTCGAGTCCTGCCTCGAGGTAGGCGCGCAGGGTGTAGCGCATGAAGGCGGTGCGCGCTAGCGCCTGCCGCCCATGACCGCACACGTCGCCGAGGATGAATGCCGCCCGCCCGCCGGGCAGGAGGAGCGCATCGTAGAAGTCGCCTCCCGCGCCGGGGCCGTCCGAGGGCCGATAGGCGACCGATGTGCGCACGGCGCCCACCGTCTCGGGCACCGCCGGCAGCAGCGCGGTCTGGAGGAGGCCGAGGTCCTGGAGCAGATCGGCGCGCTGGCGGGCGAGCCGGCGTGCGCGCAGCGCGGTGAAGACATAGCCTCCGAAGAGCACTGCGGAGAGCATCATCAGCGCCGCAAATGCGGCCTTGATCGGCCCGGGCACCACCTCGACGATGTCCCGCACCGTCCGGGTGACAGGCGAGCCCTCGCCACCCCCGGACGTGCTCTCGCCCGATCCCCGGCCGGATGGCCGCGCGGGCCGGTCGGGCTGGCTGACCACCGAGGCATTCCGTAGGCCGCGAGGACGTTCCCGGGCCGAGGATCGCGCCGCGGCCGCGCGGGCGCGCGAGGGCGAGGTCCCGTCCGCGCCGCGCCCGCCCGATGCGGCCGGGCGCCGCTGCGAGCGCTCCGGCACCACCGGCCTCAGAGCCGGCCCGAGGGTGGGGAGAGACACGGAGGCGACCGCGGCGACGGGCGCCGAGGTGGAGGGCGCGGGCTGGGAGGTCACCGGCGCGGTGGTGGCCGTGACCTTCGGCTTGCGCCGGTGCGAGGCCCCCGGTGGCTCGGTGGGCGGTGTCCCGCTGCCGGCACTCGGGGGCGCTGGGCCGGCTGGATCTGGCTTGCCCCCTGCCGGTGTGCGCTGCGCGCTTGCCTGCCCACCCGTCTTGGCCTGGGTGGCGGACTTGGCCTGGGCGACCGCCACCTCGTGGGCGAGCGGGTACCCGGTCACCGCACCCGGGAGAGCTGCCGCCGCGAGACAGCATGCCGCGAGCGCACAGGCGGGCACGACCCGGGCTCGGGCAGGGCGCGCACGACGCGGTAGCGACCGCAGCGGTGTCACATCTACAGCCTCGGAGCCAGGGTGCCGGCGCTGAAGCGACGGCACCCTGGTTAGAACATCGGTTTAAGACTTCCGTCCAGGCCTCTGATGCGCTGGTCACATCAACGCTCCTCCCCTAGCGGCGGTTCACGTCAGCCGGTGAGTTGCCATCGAGACCCCGTGGAGCGGGCACCAGCGGCGCCTTGCCGCGCTGGGGCAGGATGAACTTCTTGCCGTCGTAGAGCTGCGGGGGAGCGACGAAGCACGGCGGGGCCTTGTCGGTTGGCAGCGGCCCGTCGATGGGGTTCTTTCGCTCCCCGCCCGCGGGCTTGCAGTCGAAGCTCTCCTGAAAGACGCCGAGCGCCCGCCCTCGCCGCTCGCCGTTGGGCAGGATGTAGGCGTTGCCGTTCTCGTTCGGGGGCCGTTTCTTGGCGGGGAACCCGAGGAACGACTTCGGGAACTCGATCATCGCTACCTGGGTCTGGTAGCGCTGGCCGCCGAAGTCCCCGATCAGGTCCGGCGCCGCGTTGGATATGAACGTGGCGACCGCCCCCTGGTTGAAGCTGAGCTCCGACAGGATCGGGTTCAGCTCCGGCAGGAACACGTGCGCCGCCTCGAACAACGGCTCCCCACCGGCCAGCACGCGCTCGAGATCTGGCAGGCCCCTGCGCCCCGCCCGGATCAGCGGGTCGAAGTCCCTGAACAGGCCCTCCAGGTCCGGTGCGAGATCGCCCAGGTCCCTGACGGTCGGGCCGAGATCGTCAGCCGAGGGCTTCAGCCGGTTCACCAACGGCCGCGTCCTGCCCGAGAAATCCTCCAGCCGCGCCACCGTCGCCTTCGTCTCGTCCAGGAAGGTCGGAAAGATCCGGAAGGTCTCGGCGAGCGCATCGTCCCGCGACGCGGTGGCCGCAAACGTGTCGTTCGCCCCCTCTATCAACCCGCGCAACGCCCCCTCCCGCTCGTTGATCGCGCCGAACACCTGGCCCGTGTTGCGCACGAGGCGCCGCAGCGCGATCTCCTGGGAATCCAGCTCGCCCAGCAACGCCGCGCCGTCCACCGCGAATCCCTCGAGATTGCCAAAGGCCGAATTCAGGTCCTGCGAGCGCCCATCGGCCGCGCGCGAGAGCTCGGCCACCCAATCCTGGAAGGCCTTCCGCGAGGGCTCGTCGAACGCCGAGAAGATCTCGTCCAACTCCACCGTCGGCTCCACCTGCGCATCCGGCAGCCGTCCACCGTCGCGCAGCTTCGCGCTCCTGGAGCCACCCGGCTTCAGCTCCAGATAGGTCTCCCCCAACAACGTCTTCTGGCGCAGGATCGCCCGGCTGTCGCGCGGAATCGGCGCGTAGCGCTCGTCCAGCTCCAGCTCCACCAGCGTGCGCGAGGCCCCCTTCAGCAGCTCCTTGCTCTTCACCTTCCCCACGTTCACACCCGCAAGGCGCACGTCCGCCTCCTCTGCCAGCGTCGCCGCCTCCGGGAACGACACCTTCACCCGATACCCCTCCGGCTTCAACGGGATGGGCCCGCCGAAGGCCAGCCACAGGAACAGCAGCAGCCCGAAGCAGGACATGGTGAAGACCACCATGGCTGCGAGCTTGAAGAGGCTTGGGGTTTCCTTGACCATGGCGTTCAGGCCCTCCTCAGGGCGTGCACAACCCCGCTGCGCCGAGGCCGTTCACGAGCACGGGCGGCAATCCGGCCGCGCCGAGGATGCTGCAGTTGACCCCTCCGAGGGAGACCCTCCTGACCGGGCCCTGGGCATCGGCGGTGCTGAACAGCGAGGTCGTGTTCTGGCCCAGCCAGGCCAGCCAGTAGAGGTATCCCTCCTGGCGGTCGCGGTCGGCCTTCGCGTTGCCGGTCAGCCCCTCTGCGCCGCCGGGGTTGAGGGCGCCGATGTTGAACAGCCGGTTGAGCTTGTCGAGGGAGATCGTGAGCGCGGGGGCGGCCGCTGACAGGTCGCGTGCCGCCACCCCGAGGTCCCGGGTGAAAGGCCTGGCGACACGGGCGAAGGGCCGGATCTGGTTCTTGATCTGCGGCGTGGCCTCGCGCAGGAACGGGAGCACCGCCCGGTTTGTGGAGTCAAGGCGCCGGATCGGCGGGCGCAGCGCCTCGAGCGCCGGGGCGAGGCGGCGGCCGAACGTGTCCACCTTCGCCAGGGTCGACTCTGTCTGTCGCAGCGCCCCGGGCAGGCGCGCCACCGAGTCGGAGATCTGCAGGTCCTGCGAGGCGAGGGCCTCGAAGACGGCGTTGGAGGAGCGCACGAGCCGCACGATCTCCCGGTCCTTCGTGCTCAGCTCCTGGGTGAGCAGGCCGTACTTGTTGACCAGGTTGGACAGGTTCCTGCGCCGTCGCGCAACCGATGAGGTGAGCTTGGCGAGGTCGCGGTTGAGCGGCCCGAGGCGGGCGAAGGTCTCGCGCAGGTCCGAGCCGCGCCCCTTCAGGCCCTTGCCCGCCCCGGAGACCAGCAGCCTGAGATAGTCGCGCGTATCGGTGTCGAGCGCGGCGAGCACCTCGTCGGGGTCGATGTCCGGCGCGGTGTTCTGCACCTGGACGCGGCCGTTCTCGGGGATCGGCTTCCCAGTCCCGGGGTCGACCTCGACGAACATGTCCTTCAGGCCCGTCTTGGTGCGCAGCAGGACGGTGGCGTCCTGCTTGATGTAACCCTCGTACTTCTTCTCGAGTTCGAGCGTGACGACCGCCTTTCCGTCCTCGAGCTCCACCTCGCCGATCTGGCCGATCTCCACCCCTGCGGTGCGCACCGTCTGCCCCTGGCCGGGCTGTACCGCCTGGGCGTCGGCCAGCTCGACCTTCAGCGCGAAGGGCTTGTCCTCCACGAGCGGAAAGCGCAGGCGCTGGTTCTCCAGGATGTAACCGGCGATGCCGAGCCCCAGCACGAACAGGGCGAGGATCGCCACGAAGTCCCCGAGGTGCTTGCCTATCACGCGCCTCATCGCCTGGCCTCCCTCGCGAGCTTCCTGAACGCGCGGTCAAAGCGCTTCTGCTTCTTGGCGAGCACCGTGCGCTCGTACTCGCCGTAACCCTTCGCCGCCTTGCGCAGGGCAGCCTGGCGGGAGGCGAGGCTCTTCAGCCGGGGCAGCTTGCCCCTGCCGCCGGCGTCGGTGAACTTCGACAGCGCGCCTCCGGGAGCGTTCAGGTTGGGCGGGTCCTGGGTCTCGCACGGCACGTCGGGGCGGCGGGGGGGCGGCTGGTCGCCGAGGTCGGCGGGAGCGGCGGGACGGACCGTGATGCCGCCACCCTTGAGGTTGATGCCGGGGACGGCGCTGGTGTGGAAGTAGGAGTTGTTTGCGTCGGAGAGGCGGCTCTCGCCCGCGAGGCCGACGAGTCCGCGGTTGAACTGCCGGTAGACGAGCTGGTCGTCGTTGCCGGGCTCGTCGGGGTTCGGGATCGGGGACTTGGCAAACGGCGCGAGCACGTTGCTGGTGCAGGAGGAGAGCGTGCGCGCCTGGCCCAGGAACGGCACCAGCCGGCGGTTGAGCAGCGAGAGGCGCGGAAGCTGTGTGCGCAGCTCGCGCGCCGCGCCGCGCAGCTCGCCGGGACCGACGAGCCCGCGGGCCTCGCGGATGAACGGCAGCGCCGCCTTCAGCGTCGGATCGGAGGACCTGACTCCCGGCAGCGCGTCGACCGCGAACGAGCGCAGCGACGGCAGCGCGGAGTTCAGCGAGCCGAGCGCCGGGTAGCCCACCCTCAGCGTGTCGCGGAGAGCGGGGATCGACGCCTCGAGCGCGACGTCCTCGCGGGCGAAGGCACCCGCCGTCACGTTCAGGTTCGTGACGAGATCCTTCAGCGCCTGCTCGTCCTCCACCAGCGCGGCGAAGGTCTTTCCCTGGCCCTTCAAGAGTCGCTGGACGTCCTTGGTCGGCTCGAGGCCGAGTGTGGCCTGGTTGACGATCGCGAGGTTCCTGAAGGCCGGCTCGCCGTTGCGTAGCGCCTCGTTGAACCCGCGCGCCCCTTTGCCCTCGAGGCCCTTCGAGTACTCCTTGAGGAACACCTGAAGGTCGGAGCGCGTATCGGTCTCGAGCGCGGCGAGGAGGTCGCCGAACTGAACCGGCGCAGCGGTCTGGTTGGGGCCGATCGGCTCACCTTCCTCGAGCACGGGCGCCGAGGGAGAGCCCGGCTGGATGTCGACGAAGAAGTTGCCCTCGAGGAAGATGCGCGGGCGCACCTTGAGCGTGGCGTCGGAGTGGATCGGCAGCCCCTCGTCCTTCATCTCCATCGTCACGGTCGCGGTGCCGTTGCTGTTTGCCTCGATCGACTTGACCTTGCCGACCTCCACGCCGGCGATTCGCACGGGCGAGCTCGGCTTCAGGTTGCTGGCGTTGCGAAAGACGGCGGTGAGCTCGTAGGGGCTCGCGAACGGGTTCGACTTGGTGAAGCCGAGGTACGTGGCCAACGCGATCAGCAAGATCGCGACGAGCCCGGCCGCGAAGCGGGGCACGCCCTGGTGCTGTGGATGTCTGCGCCTGCGCCTCATCGCAGCTTGTCCACGTCCTTGAGGTTGTCGATGCCGAGCTCGCGCGACTTGTACGTGCCACCCGAGAGGATCGGGAAGTTGGACTGGATGACGGCTCCGTTCCCGCCTGTGGGGGTCCCGTCCGGGAGCTCGCCCGGGCCGTAGCGGAAGTCCGGGGCGAGCGGGCCCTTGATGAAGCCGACCTGCCCGGTCTGGCAGTCCGCGTTGCCCTGCGCGTCGATCGCGGGCTGGTAGGGCGGGCTGTACGTGCGCCCGATCGCCTCTCCTCCGGCCCGGGCTCCGACCGGGTCCACCCCGGGCGGCACGTCCCACGGACGAGAGGACTCCGTGTTCTCGATCGTGTTCTCCTGGAACGGGTTGACGAGCTTCACGCCCTGGTTCTGCACGGTGCCGCCAAGGTGCGAGGTCTGGGACCAGTGCTCACCGAGCGCGCGCACGTAGTAGTTCCAGAAGCTGCACACCGTCTGATAGGGCGCGATGAACTCGAGCGCCGGGCGCGTCACGCGCAGCGTGGCTCGCAGGTCCCTGATCGCCAGCAGCGTGTTCGGGTTCTCGAAGAGGTCCTCGGGCTCACCGAGGGCCCCCTCGAGCTGCCGGCTGAAGCCGACGGTCCGGGGGAGCACCGGTATCCCCGCGTCGAAAGCCTTGTTGATGACGGGGAGCGACCGGGGCAGCTCGTTCACGGCCGGGCGCAGCCGCCGGGAGAGATCGGCGAAGTCCGACAGGAAGGGCCGCTGCACCCGGAAGGAGCGCACCGCCGCGTCGAGCGTCGAGGGCGACTTCTCGATCGTGGCCTGGAGCGCGGCGGGGTCGCGGCCGATCGCCTCGAAGGTGGTGGCCATGTTGGCGAAGAGCTCGGCCTGGACGCCCGCCACAGGCGCCACCTGGGCGACGGTGCGCCCGAGCTCGACGAAGAGCCGGTCGAGCTGGGTGTCCGGGTCGCTCAAGCTGCCCATCACCGGCTGGAGGCTCTTGAAGAAGGGGTTGAGGGCCCCGATGGCGGAGTTGAGCGAGGCGCCGCGCCCGGCGAACGCGTCACCGAAGCCCTCGATCGCCGCCCGCCCTCCAACGCGCGTCTGCTCGTCGAAGATGGAGAGCACGTCCTCGAGCTCGAGGCCTTCGCCGGCGTTCGCGAGCGGGAGGGTGTCGCCTGCCGCGTACTCCTTTTCCGACCGGCCCGGCGTGAGCTCCACGTACTTGAGGCCGAGGGCCGACCGGGCACGGATCTTGATCGTGGTGTCCCGCGCGAGCGGCTCAACCGTCTTGTCGAGCTTCATCGAAACCACCGCGACGGCCCTGTCCTTCCCTTTGACCCTCACCGTCTTGGGCGTGATGGCGCCCACGACCCCCACTCGGAAGCCGCCCACACGGACCTCGTTGCCCGCCACGAGCTTGTTGCCCGTGGGTAGCTCGGCCCGCACGTCGTAGGTGGGCACGAAGGGCAGCCCGGCGTTCGCGTTGTAAGCGATGAAGACGGCGATGATCGACACCAAGACGGTGACCGCGCCCACGAGCACCGGGCTCAGCACGAGAGAGGGTGTCGCGCTCCGGCGTCTCATGGCGCGAGCAGGTAGTCCAGCAGCTGATTGGGGTTCGGCGGAGCCCCGCCCGCGCCTCGCGGACCGCCGCCCTTGAGTACCTCGTCGAGCTTGCCGGGCACCCCACCCGGCAGCCTGGGCAGCTCACCCAGGAGCTTCTGCACGGCCGGGGGCAGCACCACCTGTGGCTTCGAGATGTCCTTCTGGCCCGGGAGCGGACCGGCGTCGGGCTCCCCGGGGCTGCGGCGCTCGCCCACCTTGCCGGCCGGCTTGCCGGCCTCGCGCGCAAGCGCCGCAGCCTGCGGCCCGCGGGTGAAGTCGGGGGTCGTGTTCCCCGGCTGGTTGGGGCCGGTCCACTGGTTGCAGTCCTCGAAGAGCTGCTTGAGCTCGGGGTTTGATTGGAGGGTGCGGTTCTCGTAGGGCGAGCACTTGGTCGCGGTGACGCCGACCCGCAGGAAGTGACTCACGTCGTCGAAGCCGTTCAGCGACATGCCGGACCAGTAGAAGAAGTTCCAGAGGTCCTCGAGCCCGGTGAAGCCGCCGTTGTTGGGGCGGCCCTTGTTGGAGACGTCGTTCGCGGGGGGGGCGCCCACCTTGCCGCGCGGGTCGCTGTCGATGGCCCGGCGGCGGTCGTCGAGCGATACGAGGAACTGGCGCAGCGGCTTGGCGGTGGCCGGCGCGTCCGCGGCGAGCGCCCTCAGCTCGCGCACCTCGTTCGACCCCTTCGTGAACGCCCGCGTACCGACCTCCGAGGCGTCTCCGAGCGCGCGGATCGCCGGACGGGCGGCCTCGGAGAACGGCCCGAGCCGGGCCAGGAAGCGGTCGAGGTCGGGTGCGGCCCGTTCGAGGTCGGCCAGCAGCGGAATCTGGTCGTCGGCAAGATCCTCCAGTCGCGCCATCGTCGGCTGCAGCTCGGTCAGGAACCCGGGCAGCCTGCGGAAGGTCCTGCGCAGCTCCTCGCGGCGGGTCGCGGTGATCTCGGCCGTCTCGCCGGCCTCGACGATGAAGCGCGACACGTCCTGCTTACGGGCCTCGAGCTGCGCGACCACCGTGTCGGCGTCGCGGACGAAGTTCTCGATCACCCGGTTCTGGCGACCGAGGATCTGCAGCACCTGACTGGTCTCGCGCAGCCCCGGGTGTGCGCGCCTCAGCACCTGCTGGAGGTCCTGCGGCCGTCCCGCCAGGCCGGTGCCGAGCTCGTTGACGATCAGGCGCAGCCGCTCGCGGTAGGGGCGGCGCAGGATGTTGTTCACGAGGTCGAGGGGGATCGTGGAGGAGGTCTGGGTGACCGGCACGGTGCCACCGTCCTCGAGCTTCCTCTTCGAGCTTCCCGGCTGGCAGTCCACGAAGTACTCGCCGATCAGGGACTGCGGCTTGATGTTGCAGCTCGCGTCGGCGCGCAGGTCGTCGAACCCCGGCTGGTTGATCTCGGCGGTGACCTCCGCCTTGGGCGGAGTGCCGCCGGTGGCCCTGAACTCCGTGGTCTGGCCGGCGTTCACGCCGCCCACGCGCAGGTCGCCGCCCTCGGTGAGGCCGAAGGCGTTGTCGAAGACGATCTTGTAGGTCTTGCCCTCCGCGCCCTCGTCGCTCGCGCCCGCCAGCACCACCGCCGCCGCGCAGATCAGCAGCAGGAAGGCCACGGAGAGAAGCCGCCTCACGGGACCACGTCCCCGGTCGCGCGGGCGGACTCGAGGCAGTCGAGCCGGGCCTGCTCCCCGCTCGAGAGCACGTTGGAGCCGTCGCTTGCCTGCTCCTCGGCGCTGCCGGGACAGCGCTTGTACTGCTTCGACTTGGCCGGCCCTCCCAGGGTCTCGCCGAACCCGATGAACGCGCGCGCATAGGCCCCGAGCGCGTCGAATCCCCCGCCAGTGGTGGAGAAGTCGTCGAACCAGCCCAGCAGGTCGGTGGTGTAGGGCCGTGCCTCGGAGATGATCGGCGCTGCGTCCTTGAAGGCGCTCGAGGTCTGGGGAAACGCGCCGGGGCGCTCCTTGCCGTTGCGCTGCCCCGGGTCGACCGCGATGTCCGCCAGCCGAGGCACGGTGTCGATGAAGTTGGTGAGATCGTTGTCCCTGCCCGGTCTCCCCACCGCGGTGCGGAGGTCGCGCACCGTGGGCTCCGCGTCCGCGGCGAAGGCCCTGGCCTGGCCGAGGAACGGCTCGAGCCGCTCGGCGACCGGCTTCGCGGCGTCGACCAGCGGGTCGACGTCATCGAGCGCGGCACGCAGGTTCACGAAGGTGGTGTTCGCCCGCCGCATGAAGGGGGGCAGCCGCTCGATCGAGTCCGCCAGCGCGGTCTTATGATTGCCGAGCGCGCGCGTCGTCTGGTTGAGGTTGGCGATCAGCCCCCCGAGATCGTCGCGGCGCTCGGCGAGGGCCGTCACGAGCCTCGAGCTGTCGACCAGGAACCGCTCGAGGACCGGCTTGTCCCGTGTCAGCTCGTTGAACAGGCGGCTCGAGGTGGCAAGCGCCGGATTGAGGTAACGGAAGGTCTGATTTGCCTCGGCGCCGACGCCCTCGAACTGACGCGCATTGCCCTTGAGGAAGTCCTGCAGCGCCTTCCGGGTCTTCGGGTCGATCGTGTTGAAGAGCTCGTCGAGCTCGACCGCCGTCGAGGTCTTGTCGAGCTCGATCCGGCCACCGTCCTCGATCATGTCGTCGCTGTCCGGCGGGAAGCTCAGCGCGACGTAGCGGTTGGCGATGCCCGACTGGGAGAACTGCCTGACCGCCGCGCGGGTGCCTACGCGAAGCGGCGCGTACTTCTCGTCGATCTCCAGCTTGATGTCCGCCTGACCGTCATCGGTGATCGCGATGCCCTTGACCGTGCCGATCGCCGTGCCACCGGTCTGAACGGGGTTCCCCTTCACGATCTGGCCGGCGTGGATGAACTTCGCCGTGACCTCGTAGCCGCCCGATCCCCCACCGAGCAGGACCAGCGCGACCAGCGTGACCGCCGCGATGACTGCGCCAAGCACGGCCACGCGACCAAACGTGCTCACAGATCTCATCCTTGTTTCTGCATCTCCCCCCGATCGGCCGGGCCCCGACCTCGTGCCGGTTTCCGGGCATCGGTACGGTCAATCTCCCATCCAATCTATAGAAGCTGAGCAGTCGGCGATGCAGTCCGCGTTGGGTCCGGGGGGCCAGTGTTAACCGTGTCTTAAGCCGTTGCGTTACCCCGCCCGGATGGGCCTACCCCTGGTTGGGGGATCCGCGCGCCCAACCGACGGCCGCACGAGGCGATGCCCGCAGGCAACCGCTTAGCATTCCCCGGAGGCCCGGGTAGCCCAACTGGTAGAGGCCGCGTCCTTAAAAGACGCTGCTCGAAAGAGCGTGCGGGTTCGAGCCCCGCCCCGGGCACTGGCCGGCGGCTGAGAGCCCCTCAAGGGTGGTGGCGCTCGAGCGCAACTTGGGCACTGCTAGCGTTTTCTTACCGGGGACGCACCTGGTCCAGGACCACGCGTGGAAGCTTCCGCTCTACATCAGCCCTCGCTTCCGGCGCTAGCCGGGCGTTCACCCCTGCTGCGACTTCAAGGAGACGAGAAGCTCGTCTCGCTCATTCGCCGGGGCCACAACGGCGCGTTCGAGGCGCTCGTACAGCGCTATCAGCCGCGACTGCTCGCGTTCTGCAGGCACATGCTCAGCTCGCAGGAGGACGCCGAGGACGTGCTGCAGGAGGTCTTCGCCGCCGCCTACAACGCGTTGCTGG